>JAYSTG010000649.1:0-6637 GCA_043719965.1 Saprospiraceae bacterium
AGGCATGGTGATGATTCAGAAAGAGGAATCCGTCAAAGAAGCGCGTCCACAACGCACCGATTTTGGCAGAACCAATAAAGCCATGGAGCAACAACAAGCTGAACGCCAAGCCATGCGCGAAGCCGCCGCCAATGCCGGTCGCGAGCCACAAAGACAAGTAACGGTTGTGAGACATGATCCGAAGGTAGGGCGCAATGATCTTTGCCCTTGCGGAAGCGGTAAGAAGTTTAAGAATTGTCATGGAGTAGGGGCGTAATACGAATTGCCTAATCCTAAATGAAAAAAGACACCCCCTCAGTCAAAATACTGAGGGGGTCTTTTATTTAAATGAATACTGAAGAGAATTATCAATCAGGTATAATATCTCAGCAAATTTATATTTTGAATAATTGCATAAGTGTAAAATAATTATTTTAAATAATTTGGAAGTATCAAATTAAATACTTTATTTTGATTATTGATGTTAACACCTAATAATCTAACTCTCAAAAAAATAATATACAATTAAGCCATTTTGTTACTCTTAAAAAATTACTATCAGTTCTACTGACCTACACTTTTCTTAGAACTTATCGACATTATTAGTTTAATCTTCAACACATTTTGAAAGATTTAAGCCTTTGCATTTGTAAGCACTGGGAAAACTAACTTTTTAATTAATTGCTACTCAAAAAATATCCATTATGAATAAAATTACAGGAAAAATTACACTTACATCCTCCAATATTGGGATTCCTAACCTTTTGGTTGTGGTCTATGACGTTGATTTAGGTACTCTTTCAGAGGAAAGTATTATTAAGCTTTTTGTCGAAGGTAAAGAACTGATAAGCCAGCCTCTCAAAATTCTAAACGATAATAAAAAACCTATTGATGGATTTGACGGACTTGGAGACCGTATTGGTTCAGTTTTAACTGATAATAATGGACAGTTTTCTATTGAATACGAAGATGAGGAGTTTCGTATTCGCAATAAAGGAGAAAGGAGACCAGACTTATTGGTTTTGGTTTATGCACCTGAAATCAATGGGAAGTTAGTTAATGACAATTTGTTGTTTATTTCACCAGAAATTCGGCAAAATGCGGGAAAGAAAGAAAGTTATTTTATTCAATTATTAGAAGGACAATTGATAAAAGCGGGTGTAACAATTCCTCAAAACCAGCCCACACCCTTAAATGCTAAGTCAAAATTTGATGCCTATAAAGCGAAAGTAGAAGATGAAATCGCTTTAACTGATAATATTGCAAAATTTGAACGAGAAAAAACCATCGTAAAGCAAACTGAAATTGCTGCAATGCGTGATAACATTAAGGAGCAACTTCTGATAAAAGAAGTACAGTCTTCCGATTATTCGACTTTCGTGGCAGAAGGCAAAAAAGTCATTGATGTTTGGAAAGGGCATATTACAAAAGAATTATATAATATCAATAATAAAATAAATTCTCAAACAGGTTTGCCAGTTACATTTTTTCTTAATGCCAAAGAAAAAGGAGTTTTGTATGTAGATGTTACAAAAGATGAAAATTTACCTTTAACTAAAGAACAATTGGACAGTATTAGAGCCAAAATGAATGCGGCGGGTACTGATAATCTTATACTGACAAGCAATAACCCAATTTTAAAAAAATGTCTCAAAAAAAACGAAGATGTTGTGTGTGCGGTGGATTACACCAGTGATAATCCTGTACCTGCACTAGACCATGTTAATCCACCTTCTCCGCCACCAGCACCCGATGAGGTTACAAGTCCAGCAGACATCACCAAGTATGTCAATAAAGTATTGAATGAAATTAGGCTGAAAAACAACCCTAACGTTGTTAATTTAACACGCCCCGACCAAACTACGGTTGATGATTCTGTCAATAAATTTAATCTTAAAAAGGGCCCAGCAGAGTTGCCATCTTTTTATGATTTTACGGTGTTACAGATTGCTTTTGGACACGTTTGGAAACAATTATTTGATGAGACAGTCCTTGATAAAGCAGCGGAAGCCGTTACTGTCGCTAAAGCAAATGGTTATCAACGTGGTAATTTTGGTGCTTATCCCTTGGTTCACGACCTTGTATTAAATGGACACTACAATAGTGAAAGTAATGGTCAAAAACTAAAAGTCGTTTCATTTTTTGATATTACCGATGAAGAATGGAACGCTATTAAAACCGCAGGTTTGCACATTAGGTTAGTAAGTATTTGCGATAATTTAGAGCAAGCCGAGGCAGGATTTATTTATGACCCAGATGGTTCATCAATAACGGTAGCAGGACTTTCAGCAAATTTAGCACGAGGTTATATTAAAGTGTCCATTTATGAAGCGGAAACGTATAGCCAAAAATTAAGAGAGCAAGGCGAATTACTTATTGATTATGTCCGCCACAATAATATTAGGTCGTACCACAAAATTATAAAAGAATTAGATGAAGCCCTAAAATCCAAGTATATGTTCACTATTTTTGGGGCTGACAAATCAGCATTAGCCATCAATTTTGGTTTGGTGAATACCTATCGCCAAAAATGGGAACCTGTGGCTTATCAAGTAGGTAACTTGGTTAAATCCATTCCACTTACAGCAAAAGAAGAACGTAAATATTCTTTAAAAACGACATTTACAAAAAAACGCTCTGATAAGGAAGCAACAAAAAATAATAGTTCTATTGTTGATGAGAATAATACAACATCTCGTGCAGAATCTGAAATTGTAAAGAAAGCGCAATCAAAGACTGATTTTAGTATCAATGGGTCTATGACAAAACCTACTTGGAGTATAACAACTTCTTTTGGAATGAATACTCAAACAGAGTCACAAAATGTTACAAAGGAATTTAGAGAGTCTGTACACAAAGCAACACAAGAGTACAAGGAGGAACGCAATGTTGAAATCAATACAGAAGAAACCTACAGTTCTGAATATACAGAATCAGGTACAATTACTAACCCGAATGATGAATTGGCTGTTACCTATTTGTTTTATGAGTTGCAAAAACGCTTCAAAGTATCGGAACAACTGTATCGTGTGATGCCCGTAGTTATGGTTGCACAAGAAGTACCATCTCCACACCAGATTACCGAAGCATGGATAATCTCAAATGATTGGATTATCAATCGGGTGCTATTGGATGATAGTTTCCGCCCAGCATTGCAATACATTGCTCAAAAAAATGTAGGAGAAGATTTTGCAGTTAGGGAATTACGTAAAAACCTTCGTACACAACGTCAATTAGTAGAAACTCTGAAAAAAGAATTGACGATGCTTCGGCGAGATGTTGACAACCGTTATGCAGCCCTTGAAAATGCAATTAGGGGACGTATAGGGCAAGAGCAAAATAGAGAAACAGACTCATTTCTTGATAATACATTTGAATTTTTTGGAGCGAGGCCAGGTCTTTTTGGATTAATTGATGTTGCAAAAGAATCCCCAGAAGCCGCAAAAGCAACCGAACTCGCTGCAAGGGATGCCCATCAAGTGGCTATGGAAAAAGCCGAAAAATTAGCGGCTGCACTACAAAGAGAAACCAATTCTTTGCACCAACTAACGGCTGATTATAACAAAACAATGCGTGAACTATTAGACCAAAAAACGATGGTTGCACGACTGAAAACGCATATCAAAAACAATATCATTTACTATATGCAAGCAATATGGACGATGGAACCGCCTGACCAACGCTTTATGCGCTTGATTAATGCCCAAGTTCCACATTTGGAATTTGAAGATATTACTTGCGAGCTGATGCAAAAACCGGAGGAGCATGATTTATTTGCTGTTTTCAGAAAAGAAGGTGAAACTATGCACAAAGCGTGGGTAAAAGCCAAACTTAAAACTGTAGATGGCACAGTCGCAGGAGACCTTGCTACAAAAGACTTGGTAGAAGTGGCAGACTTGGATAAGTTTCTTGGTTTTAAAGGCAATTATATGGTTTTTCCACTCAAACAACACAACGCTTTGACGGAACTAATGGCAATGCCTTATGTAGATGCCTCCTTTGGTGCAATGGATCCAGACCAATTGAGCAATATTAGTTTGGAGGACTACGCCCGTTATATCTGTTGCTTAAAGGATGAAATGACAGAATTGGAATTTAAAAAGATAAAGACAACTTTGAAAAAATGGTTGGAACAATTACTGATAGACCCACTCCGCAATGGAGATGAAATTATTGTGCCGACAAACTCACTTTATATTGAAGTAATGACCTCTGCCAATACTATATTAGAAGACTTCAAACTACAACATCGTGAATGGGATGTTTATAAAATACAAGAAGAAGTGCGGATGCAAGCATTGGAAAATTTGCGTTATGCGAAGCGGATTTTGATGGATGAATTGGAAGATCCGAGGATTGAGAAGAAGATTGTGATAGAAGGTGGTGGCAATCCGATAATTAACCCAGATTTGTGATAGTAGGAATACTAATGAAAAACCTCCGCTATGCCAATCGTATTTTGGATAAGCAATTGGATGACCCTGATACGGAGAAGAAGGTGATTGTGGAAAAGGGTATTAATTCCATATTACCTATTGAAGTGTAAAACAAAAAATCTTCATATAAATTGAACATAATTTAAATGACATGCCAAACGTAGAGTATAAACCTAGTATTGGGTATATAACTAAAAGTACTAAATTTTCTGTGTTGGTAACACCTGAAAAGTTACAAAGTTATACAACTCAATTGCGAGACGCTTTTACAACACATCCCAGATATAAACATCTCAAAACTGTAGTAGTAGCGATAATTGAAGATGACGAAGGGGTTCAAAGAATTGTATATGCAGTTAATCAAAATTTCAATTCACCCAAAGTTGAAAAACTTGCAAAAGAATTAGGTATCACTAGAATAGATTTTAATCCTGATGAAATAGGACGAGGAAATGTTGGCTCTCCGATGGATGCTGAACAGGTCTTAAAAAGTGCTGTTGATGATGAAGGCGCTAGGATTTTAGTTGCAGCACCTTCAAATAATGCTTGTGCTGATTGCAGAGTATTTTATAATGAAGAAGGGATAATTCTAATTGAGCCTAAAAATTCACTTGAAAAATCACGTTTAATAGAAGAACAGGGAATTAAAGTAACCAAAAAGCCAAAAGCAAAGCCTGTTGTGAGGACGAAAGGGGGCACTTCCCAAACCAGTACAAAGGTAGCAGATGTAAAGGATAAAGGGTTTCCTGACCCTTTTGACGATGCCCAAAAGCCCAGTACAAAGTCAGACCCAGATTTGAAAGGGAAAGGATTTCCTGATCCTTTTGATGATGCCAAAAAGCCTCATACAACGGTAGAGGCAGATGTGAAGGCGAAAGGATTTCCTAATCCTTTTATTGATTCCCTCAAAATACCTGATACAGGAAAGAAATTATTAGGCGTTGCTGGAAAAACTGCGGACGTACTAACAACTGATGTTAGTGATATAGCCCTTTCACACATCCGAATAAATCCTAAAATTAAATTGGCTGCAGGACTAATATTAACAATTGGTTTAGAATTATTATTTTCTTGGCTTGAAAGCAAAAAAATTAGGAAAGCCATTCAATTAGAAATTGATAGAAATATAGATGAAATAGAGGGCATATTAAATCGAAAAAGCGTAGTAACTGATATCGAAAGATTTAGATATGGAAAAAACATGGAATTTGGTTATCAATTGTATATTGGATTCACATTTGATGTACCAATTAGATGTTCAGATGGAAATTGTAGTTATATGATACATGAAATCAAGTATAAATCTATGATATATGCTTCTACAAAATCATATGATAACTATTTCCCAGACGCTGGATCATACAGTAGTCGTATAGAACAGGCTATATTTTATCAACCAATCTGTAAAAAAGGTCATAAAGCGTCTCAAGCAACTATAGACGCAGCATATGGAGATATTGTAAAATTTGAAGCACAATTCATTTCTAAAACTAACCATTTTAAGCCTAGTTACTTTATTGATTTTGAGAGGTATTGCCAATTATTCCCAAAATCTGATGCTGGTATTTTTTTCTCGCATTACATAGAATACCAAGAAGATATGTACATGATAAATTTGGTGGAAATAGGTCGAATAAATCCCATGACTTTATTGAATCCTTATTTTGGACTATCTTTTGAATCTATTATATTCAGAGTAAGATGGCATCATATTTCAAAAATATTATTTATTAAAGACTTTTATGACTATGTAACTAAAAACCTTAGCCCACAACAACAATATTATTTTTTAGAAAAATATGATAGTTATTTTGAGCGATTAGATGATGAATATACTAAATGTCATTCAAGTGGTCATAGAAAATGTGGAGATAGAAGGATTATTAAAAGGATAACAGCAGATGATGTAAGGAAAAGGAACGAAAAAGATGTAATTAAGTACATCATGGAAAGGGGAACTTATTCCTCAAAAAAAGATTCAGAACCTGACTGGGTAGAACGATTAACAATGCCAAAAATATTTTAAAATGAAATCAATAACAGACAACCTCTCCCTCCAAGAGCTCCTCGCCGTGCTACTGCCTGGCGCGTTGACAGTATTCTTTTTGGCAATTTTACCAATGGAATGTGCTAATATAAAGTGTACTATGGAACAAGTATCACAACTCGTCAAAACGGATTGGATGAATGTATTTATATTTTTTGGTGCATCCTATTTTGTG
>JAYSTG010000650.1:0-6637 GCA_043719965.1 Saprospiraceae bacterium
GTTTGGGTTCAATTCATATATAATGCCGACGGAGACAATGCCAACTCAATGGTTTCATATATCGATTCATATCGTCTGCTCGCGCAATAATTTATGCTTCTCAGTTTCCCAATCTTCTACGGTATCCACATCTCGTAACTGTGGGAGTAATTTATACAAAAGACGCTTCTGTTGCAATACCTTGAAAGTCTCTAAAAGTACCTGATCGGTACTCCATGGAATGTGATTAAAAATTTCAGGGATCAGTTCATTCATTCCAAGCAAATAATAACCTCCATCTGCAGATGGCCCGATGACTACATCATGATAATCCAGTGCAGTGTAAGCTTGCTCGATAAGTTCTGGAGTAAGACCAAGGCAATCACTTCCTATTATGATTTTTTTATCATATTCCGAAGCTTGCTTGAAAGCATTGGACATTCGCTCTCCCAAGTCATTACCAGATTGTAGACTTTTGCTATATTTTTTCTCTGGCCATAGATCATGTCGTTCGACCTTATCTGAGTAAAACAATAATCGGGCAGCATCTACATTTAATGTAACCAATTTCGTGTGATCGAGTAGACCTTTATACACCTCTAGCGCAGCGCCGTCACCTATCGTGGCAGCCAAGCGAGTCTTGACTTTCCCAAGAACGGGGTTTTTAATAAAAATAATAAGAGCTTGTTCCATAAACTGCTCGTTTAAGTTTCATACAATCGGATGGCAAAAATAATGGATAATTCTTAACCATAAAAGATCTCGGAATTAGAGAATTAGGCCTTAATCTATGTTGACAGAGACTGAAGCCCCCTTTTTCTTATTAGCGTCATTTTTAGATTCTTTTTGCAGCTTCATCCCAGAGTTCAGCTTACGGCTGACCGTAGCATATGGCCCTATAATGACCTCTTCGCCACCCTCTAGCCCACTGAGAATCTCAATATAATTGTCATCCTGGATCCCAGAGGTCACTTGTACCATTTTGGCCGTATCAGCGCTATATAGGAATACGTACTCCTTAAAATCATTGGCTTTAGGTTTGGTTGATGTAGATGAAGAATCTTTTTTCTCATATTCCCTGGTAGTCACAGCAGAAATCGGTACACTGATGATATCAGGATGCATGTCCGTGAAAATATTTACTGCAGCAGACATACCAGGCCTAAAAGGAAATTTACCCTTGGTGATCATATCTTTATAGGTATCTGCGATGATTCGAATTTTAACCACAAAATTAGTCACCTGATCAGAGGAAAGGGTCTGTATCGCAGTGGTACCCGTATTAGATGCTGAGTTGGCAATCTCCGTCACGGTGCCCTTAAATTTTTTATCGAGATAAGCATCCACTTCTATTTCCGCGGTATCTCCCAATTTCACCCGAAGAATATCATTTTCTGAAACATCCACTTGGACTTCCATTACATTGAGATTGGCGATACGCATCATTTCAGTACCAGCCATCTGTATCGTTCCTACTACTCGCTCTCCTTCTTCTACATTGAGCTTGGAGACAATACCGGATGAAGGCGCAAATATGGAGGTTCGAGACAATGAAGTTTTTAATTCTTTGAGTCCTGCTTCAGAACTCTTGACCGTAAACTCTGCAGCTTTGGTCCCTTGAATCGAACTATTGAGATTGGATTTGGCCGACTTAAGATTAGCTTCCAGTGCCTTTACATTGGAGAGTGAAAGGTCGAAATCTGCTTGGGAGATTACACCTTGTTTTTTGAGTTCGATATTACGGGTATGAATTTTAGAGGCATTGGATAAGTTAGCTTCGATTTGTTCGATTTGGGCTCTGGAGGTCTCTACTTGTGCCTGACTGATGGCTACTTGACTTCGAGCATTATTGAGGCCTGCATTACCCCGCTCTACTGCGGATACGTAAGTGTCAGGATTGATCTTTGCTAATAATTGGCCAGCACGTACACTGTCGCCTTCCATGACTTTGAGTTCTACGATTTCGCCTGATACATCGGAGGAGATTTTAATCTCTTTTTCGGGGAATATTTTTCCACTTGCTGAGACTGTCTCTTTAATGGTTCTTTTCTCCACTTTCTCCGTGTTTACTTTTTCACCTTTAGGTTTGTTTTTATTTTTGAAATAAGCAAAAATCATAAGTCCAAGGAATAAGGCTACTAGGGTCCAGATCCACCATCGATTAGATTTTTTCTTTGTTTTGATTGTACGCGATTCCATATTGGTTGATTGCAATGAGTTATGTTTTTGAATGAAGTTTTCTAATTAATTGAGAGTAATGTTTTTGCCTAAATAATAATCAATCACTTTGGTCCTGAAGATATAATCATATCTGGATATCAATTCTTCCGTGATCGCTATATCCAATCGGTTTTTAGCCGTCAGCAATTCAAAGGTATTGGCAGAGCCGACATCAAATTTGGTTTTGGTATTAGTATAGGCAAGCCGTTGAGCTTGAGTGCTTCGTTTTGAAGCTTCATAGGTATTAGTGGTTGCTCTTAGGTCATTGAGAGCGGTTTGAATATTGTTTTTTATATTTTCTTTGGTTTGATCATTGGTAAGTTTCACGCTTTCAACATTAATTTCTGCTTGTTTGACACTCGCTTTGACTCGATAATTATTATAGATGGGGATATTGGCACTGAAGCCCAATCCGTAACCGATATTTTCATCCAATTGTCTGAAGTAAGGGTTTTTTTCAGTGATTGGTATATCATTAAAAATGCCTAATTGTGTCACCTGACCATTAAACTTTATCTTAACTGGGTTTTCAATCTCAGTACTTCCAATTTTTCTCAATCCTCGGGTAGAAAATAAGCTATTTAAATTACCTACTAGGCTGAGCGTGGGCAGGTAATTGGCTTTCTGAATTTTTACACCGATTTCTGCGCTCCGTATTTTCAGATCTCCAGATTTGATATCTGAACGGTTTTCTAAAGCATAATTGTAGATACCCGATAGATTCTGATCGATGATTGAAGGTTGCAAAATATTAGAAGCTGGTCTTTCTATATCAAAAACCTCATCGATTGGTAACCGAAGTAATTGTTTAAGAGCAAGCTTATTAGTAGTGACCGCATTTTCATAGACGATGATATTTTGTTCTTCTCGAGCTTGCTGTGCTAAGACTTCAAGCCGATCTCCTTCTGGTCTGCTGCCAGCGGTGATGAGTTTATCCACTTGATCTAATTGTTGAGTCGTGGTCTGCACCTGGATCCGGGCGTTATCCAACCGATCCTGAGCAAATAATATGGCTATGTAATATTGAACTACATTTAACGATAAGTCTTGGCTTAACTGATCTGCATCCAATTGCGCTGTCTGTATATTAAGATTGGTTTGATTGATGGTGTTTCGGATAGACCCTCCATTGAATAAAGCAATTCCTCCATTTAATCCAAGGGAATTGTTGCGAATAGACTTTGTCTCAAAGTCATTAGTCACTGGATCAATAGTACGGCCAAAATTCAAACTATAATTCGTAGAAGCATTAAGTCTTGGATACTGACTATGCTTTGCCTGCATTGCATCGATCTTTGCACCGTCAACCCTTAGTTTGTTTTGCTTGATAGCAATACTGTTTTCCTGGGCATGTTCTACACACCGTTGTAGTGACCAAGCCTGCTGGCCAAAAGACATCTGACCCAGGGTCAGGATCAGAATCCCCGCTAAAAAAGATCTATTCACAGTGAAAGTGGTGTTATTGATTTAATGAAGCACAAGATTAAATGAAAACCAGGAAGTTGGCCCAATTTTTCTATTAAAAAAGGCTGGTCATCGATAAACAGATGATTCTATCCAGTAAGACCTGAATTCCTACCTACAATATATTGTACTATATGTTATGTATATTAGTTGATTCGTTTTTTTTCATTTTATTTAAGTCGATCAAATCATATGAATAAAATCCTTGCCGTCCTGCTGATCTGGTGTCTATATCTTCCAATCTATAGCCAGGTTTATATTCGTACCAATCTGGTCGGATACCTTCCCTCCGATATAAAGACAGCCGTCTTGTTTTCGGATTTATCCCTCACTGGCTCCTTCCACATCCTGGATTCGAAAGGAGTTCCAATTTTTACCGGATCCATACACGCGAGTCCTGCGCCCGGATACGGTCCTTTTAAACAATATTATGTAGTTGATTTTTCTAAGCTTACTATTCCAGGTACTTATCAACTGGTGTTAGCCGATAGTCCTAAACATTCATCTTCCTTTGTCATCCATGATCAACTTTACCGACCCATACCTGACATCTTATTGGAATTTATGCGACAGCAGCGATGTGGTTATAATCCGTTTTTTGATGAAGTCTGTCATCAGCACGATGGCAGAGTCATGGGCGGGGTACCGGGATCATCTATTCCTGACTCTACTTATGTGGATCTGACCGGAGGTTGGCACGATGCGGGGGATCAATTGAAATACCTCATTACAGGTAGCAATGCTACTGCAAGAATGATCATGGCTTTTCAACTCAACCCATCTGTTTTTAAAGACAAATTTAATGCCATGGGACAACCGGGCATGAACGGCATAGCAGATGTGCTCGATGAAGCTAAGTGGGGATTAGATTGGATATTAAAACTACATCCTGATAAAAATGTATTAATCCATCAAGTGGCTGACGATAGAGATCATGTCGGTTGGAAACTCCCCATGGACGACCCTAGTGATTTTGGATGGGGTAAAAACTCATATCGCGTAGGGTATCTTGCGACTGGAGCTCCTCAGGGATTGAATAAATATAAAAGTTCAGCGACCGGCATAGCCAATCTGGCGGGACGATCAGCTGCGGCCTTAGCGCTTGGCTATCAAGTGTGGAATCAAAATAAATATGATGGGTTATTTGCTCGACGGTGTTTGATAGCCGCAGAAGAACTGTATGCAATGGCTAAAAAACAACCCGGTTATCAACAAGGTAATTCTTATGGAGCTCCCTATCGATACAATGAAGATACCTGGACGGATGATATGGAGTGGGCTGCCACTGAATTGTATAAAGCTACTCGAAATCCTACCTATCTCAAGGATGCAAAATACTATGCCGAACTCACAGGCGAACTATCGTGGATACAAAAAGATACTTCTGCTCATTATCAGTACTATCCTTTTTTGAATATTGCCCACTATGCATTGCACCAGGTAGCAGACCCGATTTATAAAAAGAAACTGGAAACATACTATCGCAATGGCATACAACAAACTTTGATTCGTGCCAAAAAAAATGCTTTTCTACATGGGGTCCCATTCATCTGGTGCTCCAATAATTTATTGAGTGATCTGATCTTACAAATTCATTTGTATGAAAAAATGTCTGGAGATCACCAGTTTAACGGTTATAAGCTTGCTATGCGGGATTGGTTGTTCGGACGAAACCCATGGGGTGTGAGTATGTTTATGAATATTCCAGCGACAGGGCCTTACCCACGGGATGTGCACACGAGTACCTGGGCAAAAACTAAAATAGAAGTACCTGGGGGCTTAGTGGATGGCCCCATTTATTATACAACTTATAAGACCCAGTTGGGATTGAGGCTCACACAGGACGATGCCTATGCACCGTTTCAGAATGATTATGTAGTATACCATGATGACATCGGTGACTATGTGACGAATGAGCCTACGATGGATGGCACAGCTTGTGCGATCATGATGGTGGTCTGTTTTGCTGGAAATAAATGAATGCTTTCAGATGAAAACAATCCGTGATCTTTTACTCTTAGGCGACCCCAGACTATATCAAGTATGTGATCCAGTGTTAGCATCTGAATTGACATTGGTGCCGCTCTGGGTGGCTGACCTGGATGCAGTCATGAAAGATATACGGAGGAAATACAATTTTGGAAGAGCGATTGCTGCCCCTCAACTCGGGATCATGAAACGATTGATTTATATGAATATTGATCGTCCTGTCGTGTTTATTAATCCTGAATTTACTTTTCTGAGTGACGAATTATTTGAATTATGGGATGATTGTATGAGTTTCCCTCACCTATTGGTAAAAGTAAAAAGGCATCGATCGCTAATCATAAAATATCGTGATGAACATTGCAGTCCTCAGGAATGGGAAATGAAAGATGACCTGTCCGAGTTATTACAACATGAATATGATCATCTGGAAGGAATACTGTGTACGATGCGAGCTGTGGATGATAAGGCTTTTAAGTGGAGGCCATAAGATTTCAAAAGAATGGGGCAGACAGGCATCGACGAGGTACGCAGCATACAATTTTATGTCCGTTGCTATACATCCGATGAAAGAATAGCTGTTTTGCCGCTGGTGTTTTCATTTTGTAACTATTATTATCCCAAATCTTAATAGGTTACCAACCCAGACTATAAGTATGAACTTTATGTTGACCTGAAAGCCACTGGATGATATAGCTTCTTATGTGGTCCCATAAAGACTCGCAACAAAATACGAAAGGCTGAAAGCTCGATAAATATAAAACAAAGCGCCATTAAAAACATCAATAGTACCTGGTGACTCCCTACATATGTAAAGAGAACATCCACACCAATAAAGGTAGCAGTCAGCGGAAAGCCAAGTATACCCAAGGCGGATATCAGGAATAAAAAACTTACAGTCGACTGTTCATACACATACCCGTGAAATTGACTAAGGGAAATATTGTTATCAATGGCTTTTATTTTTTGCAAGCAATAGTAGCCGAGT
>JAYSTG010000066.1:0-5648 GCA_043719965.1 Saprospiraceae bacterium
CACGCAGGACAACCCGTCAATGGTGATACAATATGGAATGGTGCCAGGGATAATGCTTGGGGTACAGTAGGAGTATTGGCTACTGTTAGATTTCTTGCAAAATATCCGCAAGATCGGTCTATCCTGATCGCCGCAGTCAATGGAGAAGAGATGGGCCTCCTGGGTTCTAAATATCTGGCGAGTCATCCAGTAATGCCATGGAATAAAGTAATATTCAATTTGAATTCGGATGGAGCGGGATATGCTGATACATCTTTAGTATCAGTCTTTGGATTGAATAGAGTAGGAGCAGCTGACGAAATTAACCAATCTTGTAAAACATTTGGACTCAATACAATAGCCGATCCTGCACCAGAACAAGGCTTGTTTGACCGATCAGATAATGTTTCTTTCGCTCAACTAGGCATACCTGCGCCCACTTTTGCTTCTGGCTTTAAAAATTTTGATGCGCCAATATTAAAATACTATCATCAATCGATAGATAACCCCGATAATATCAGTTATAGCTACCTGCTGCGATTTACAAAAGCATATCTTTTGACAGTAATTCAGATCGCAAACAAAAAAAGTCTGCCCAGATGGAGCCCTGGAGATAAGTATGAGGCTGCTGGCAAACGACTGTACGGGTATTGATTATCTTTTTTAAAGTCTAATTCATAAAGAATCGGACAGAATAAGTATTATAGAGGTCTAAGGCAGTCATAAAGAATTATGTATTCATAGTTTTTAACACTTGGATAAGACTAGACTTTCTTAAGATCACGTTAACATCCGTGAATTTGCCTTACCTGTTGAAGCCAATCTTTTATTTACTTATCAGCAGTGTTTTTAGCACGATTTTTGAAGTTATAACCCTTTGAAAGTTAAAATGATATTTCAATAACTTAAAATATTGTTATTCATTTATTAATATATTATAAATTAACTTAATATAAAATGGTAGGATCGATGTACCGACATATTTTTAAAATTACAGTAGGCATAATACTAACTTTAACGTTTGTAAATCTTCAAGGCCAGGATTTACATTATACCCAGTTTTATAATGCCCATGTCAACATCAATCCAGGGCTTACCGGAATATTCAATGGTGATGTAAGAATGGCTGCCAATTTTAGGAATCAATGGCAGTCGGTTCCAGTACCTTATACGACTCTCACTGGAGCTTATGATATGAAAGTTTATCGTAAACCTACTCGTAAAGATTTTTTCGGAGCAGGCTTAGTATTTAATTATGACCAGGCAGGCGATTCTAAACTCAACCTGGCTACACTTGGGTTGAATGGGTCATACAGTTTGCCGGTGACTAAAAGTAGTTTTCTTACGTTCGGAGCACAATTAGGTTTTTCAAGGCGAGCATTTTCTTTAGATGATCTCACTTTCGATGAGCAATGGGATGGTCAGCAGTTCGTGGTAAGTAAGGTTGTGACAGAATCCTTTGATAGAAAGTCTTTATTTGTGCCTGATCTTTCTACAGGAATCAATTATCGAATCCAAAAATCTTCCCGTTCCAAGGCTGATTTTGGAATAGCTGCTTTCCATGTTAATAACCCTCGAAATCCATTTTATTCTGATGACAAATCGGTACGGCTTCCTGTTCGAATGGCTTTTAACGCATTGATCTCAGCTAAAGTGGCTGGCCCGGTGGATATCATGATTAATGGTATTGCTCAATTTCAAAAACCTTACAGGGAGTTCGTCATAGGTGCAGGTCCTAAATTTTATTTGAATCAAAAGAAAGGAAAAAATTACGCACTGGGTATTTACGGTATGTATAGATTCAAAGATGCTTTCGCTCCTGCTATCCATCTGTACTTAAATGAACTTCAAGTTGGAATGAGTTATGATTTGAATACCTCTCCTTTTAAAGTGGCCACCAATAAAAAAGGAGGACCAGAGTTTTCTCTGATCTATATAATTACTAAAGTAAAACCATTGAGCCAATTCAAGGCCTGCCCTATATTTTAATCCCTAAAGATGAATTCTATGAATCTATATAAATTAAAAGCAACGGTTTTCATCTGGCTTCTGGCCACCGCTGCTGTATCAGGCCAGACTTTTAAAGCTTACGTAAAAGCAGCTGAGGAAGCTTATGTTAAAAAGGATTACTACTCGGCTTTAGTTTATAATATCAATGCGCTCGAATTTGACAGTACCAAAGTGGATCAAATACATGCAGCTGCTGAAGCTGCAAGAGGTCTCAATTCCTATAAAGTAGCTGAAGCATTTTATCAAAAAGTGGTAGAGCTTGACAAAAAAGATAAATACGCAGCAGATAAGTTTTACCTCGCTGAGATGAAACAACGCCAAGGCAAATATGAAGAAGCTAAAGTCGCATATAATATGTATGCGGCAGAAAATAAAAATGAAGATGCTTATCTAACCCAAAAATCAGAAAAAGAAGTCAAAGCATGTGATTGGGCTCTGCTACAAGTGAATCAAACCTTGGAGAGGGTCAAGATTACCCGCTTAGGTGACGAAATCAATACCCCATATTCTGAGTTTGGTGCGACCAGGCTAGGAGATACAATACATTATTCATCGCTCCGGTTTGAATTGCCTACCGATAAGTCGTATCCTAAAAGAACATTCTCCAATTTATTGTCTTCTGTAAAAGGAATGGCTGATTCAACATTGAAAGCGATCAATGACCCCCTGACACATACTGCACATACTGCTATTAATACAAAACATAATCGACTTTATTTTACGATTTGCGAGTTTATAAATGCATCTGATATTCGATGTGATTTATTCTACAGAGATTATAGCAATGCAAGTTTTGATGCAGCGATAAGACTTCCAGATACCATCAATGCTAAAGGGTCAACTTCTACTCAACCTAATTTAGGCTTTAATGCCACTACTCAAAAAGAAGCACTCTATTGGGTCACGGATCGAGTTGGAGGCATGGGTAAACTAGACATCTGGTATGCCGATATCAATACGGATGGAACTTTTGGCACACCAACGAATCTCAAAAGTATCAATACTGCTGAAAATGATATTACACCATTTTTTCAGTCTAATTCTAACGAACTATATTTTAGTTCTGATGGAAGAATAGGCATGGGCGGATTTGATGTATATAAATCAGTGCAGAAGGGGTCAGAATGGATGGAAGCTGAACATCTAGGAGTACCTGTAAACACAAGCTATAATGATATCTATTATACCTTGGCCAAAGATGGAAGTCAAGGGTTGATGTCCTCTAATAGAGTGGGCTCAGCTTATCTGGATGCGCTGCAGGAGGCATGTTGTTACGATATATACAATATAGATCAAGAGCCGGTCCGAGTAGATCTGGTCGTCAGTACTTTTGATAAAAATACTTTGGCGGAGCTTTTGGGAGCAACCGTAAGATTAAAAAACTTGACTGATCCAGGAGCGGCGGATATAGTGCTGACTATTCTAGACTCCAATGATTTTCATTTTCCTTTGGAGCGAAATAAAGATTATTTGATCACTGCTGAGAAGGAAGGATACCGACCTGACTCGGTAAACCTTTCCACCTTTGGACTTAATCGATCTCAAAAGATAGAAAAGAAGATATACCTGGAAACGGACAAGATCGAACTGGATGTATTTACCTTCGATGAAAAAACCCGCGAAGCGCTACAAGGAGCAGAGGTAACTTTGATTGATCTCACGGATAGCAGTAAAGCAGTAAGCAAATTGAATATCAATTCGAATGATTTTCATTTCCCATTGATCCGCGGACGAGAATATCGTATCATAGCTAACAAAAAAGGATATAATCCTGCAACCGCCATCATTGATACACGAGATGTTAAAGCCAATAGCGTTACTAAAAACGTATATCTTGGAGTAGGGGATATCTATTCGTTCTTGCCACTGATCTTGTTTTTTGATAATGACCAACCGGATATCCGTTCGTACAAAGCGCGTACGGATAAATTATATAGTGAAACCTATCCACCTTATTACGCTCGTAAAGAAGAATTTAAGGATCAATGGGCTAGCAAGCTGAAACAGGATGATTTACCTGCTTCGGAACAAGCCTATGAAACTTTTTTCAATGATCGATTGAAGAAAGGCAATAATGACCTTTCCAAGTTTTTAGATATTCTCATCAGTATGTTGGAGCGAGGAGATAAGTTTGAAATATTCCTCAAAGGATATGCCAGCCCTCGCGCGAGTAACCAATACAATTTGATTCTAGGACAACGAAGAATCTTTAGTGTCAAAAACGAATTTTTGAAATACCGAGAAGGAATAATTGCTAAATTTTTAAACAATAATCAATTAACGGTCTCTGAAAAATCTTTTGGAGAAACCACAGCACCAAGAAATGTCCCTGACAATTTGATAGACCTTCGACAATCCGTATTTAGCATTGATGCATCACAGGAGCGTCGGGTAGAAATCGTAGAAGTAAAACGAAATAAATAGGAGGCACACATGAATAATATATATAAACAGAGTATGTGGAAATATTTAAGAGCAGTATTGGCCTTCATGCTATTAGGTAGTCTGACGGAAACGATGCATGCCACTCATATCGTTGGAGGTAATATCACGTATAGATGCCTTTCCAAAGACATTTATGAAGTGACTGTTGTGATCCGTAGGGATTGTTTCAATGGTGATCCTGAAGCATTTTTCGATAATCCTGCTTCAGTAGGTATATTTGATCGTACTGGCGAACTCGTCGGTTCTGTAGGTACCAAAGGTCAACTCTTATTAAAACTGGGCATCAATGATACACTCACTGAAATCAGGGAGGATCTTTGCTCCTTAGAAGGTACCAAGAGTGTATGTATTCATGAGACCACCTATCGAGGTACTATCTTTCTTCCGTTTCGGTTAGGTGGATATTATTTGGAATATCAACGTTGTTGTCGCAATATGCCAGTGCAAAATATTGTAGCCCCATTGGAGACGGGCGCTTCCTGGATAGTACATATCTCTGAAGAAGCTATGAGAACTTGCAATAATTCACCTGTATTTAATAATTGGGCCCCGATTTATATCTGTGCTGACAAACCATTTACCTTTGATCATAGCGCTACAGATGCAGACGGGGATTCATTAGTGTACAGATTATGGACTCCATTTACGGGTGCTTCTAAAGCCTTTCCTAAGCCTCAACCACCTAATAAACCTGATTTTAATCCGATTTCTTGGCAGACACCGTATAGTGAGGCTGATATGTTAGGAGGTACTCCATTTAGGATAGATAATAAAACAGGAGCATTGACTGCATTGCCAAACTCTTTGGGTCAATATTTATTGGGATTACAAATTCAGGAGTACAGAAATGGTGTTTTGATCGGTACTATATATCGGGATTTTGAAGTCAAAGTTTTAGATTGTACTAATCTAGTAGATGCCAAAATAATTGCACCAGCGCTTCAATGTGATAATCTCACGGTCAACTTCAAACATGAGAGTCTTAATGCAAAAAAACTACAATGGTTTTTTGATTTTGATCGTAATAAAAACGCCAATAGCACAGAGGATGCACCAGTGTATAAATATACTGATACCGGTACATACAGAGTTGCATTGATCATCACGCAAGACAGTGCTTGTTTTGATACTACTTTTCATGCGATTCGACTAAAAAACAGTAATACTACCCAAGCACAATTCACTACCAAAGCGGGTGCATGTGTAAATGGTAC
>JAYSTG010000651.1:0-2526 GCA_043719965.1 Saprospiraceae bacterium
CTTTGAAAAAATGGATTGGCAAAAATCATTGAGCAAACCATTCTCGCGATATCATCTTTCCTTTGGCCTAAGGCCTATACCTACGATATTTACACTAATTACTGATTTTAATTATGGTTTGTTTTTGTTTCAGGATGATATGGGACATGATGCTATCGGTATAGGTAAAGAAATGTTTATGGCATCCTATCCTGTCTATGATCAACTTTCGCTGGCTAATCCCAATTTTTCTTCCTACATAAATAGAACTTTTAATATTAACCACTTACCTGCTAAAATCATGTATGCATTTGCTAATGATGTGGTAAAAGGTCCCACGAGTAATCGTGTGCTGGATCATATATTGACTGAAGGCAAAAAGCTGTATTTTCTCAAAGCATGGATGCCTGAGGAGTCAGATACGATATTGTATGAATATACTGCGCCTCAGTGGACCTGGGTAAAAGATAACGAACTGGATATTTGGAGATTTTTATTGGCGGATCGACTCTTATATAAAACCAGTGGTCGAGATATAGCCAACCTTACGCAGTCTGCACCCCATAGTCAAGGTATGCCTCCGGAAGCACCAGGTAGAGCCGCCAATTATATAGGCTATCGTATCATATTGGAATATATGAAAAAGACCAAACTCAGCCATCCTGAACTTGCTGAACTTCAAGACTATGATCGAATATTGAAAGAAGCAAAATACAGACCCAGGTGAGGCAACCATGACCGCCCTTCAAGGCTTATATACTTTGTAGTTCCAATTATTGGAAATTTCAGGAAAAATTTTACCCCATTTTCTTTTAAATCTCTTCATTCTTGATTCATCCATAATGCTCAATGTAGTAGCCAATGCATCTGCATGTGTTGCATTTACCGCGACCACTGTTGTCAAATGTGGACCCTTAATCCCATACCCGGTGTGCGGATTGATAATATGTGAAAAACGATGGCCTTGAGGATCTTCTATATATTTGTAAGCATCTCCAGAAGTCACTATGGAAGCATTAGCTATGAATACTATGGAATCCGACCAAAGGTTGCCTTTTTTCATGGTAGTATTAATGGCCCAACCTGATTGATTGGGAGGTGATAGGCCTGCATAAATGTCTCCACCACCATCAATAAGACACACAGGATAGCCGAGTTCTTTGAGCACTCCAAACGCCTGGTCTACAGCATACCCTTTAGCGATTGCACCAAAATCCAGATATATACCTTTTGGCAATCGAATCTTGTTATGTTGAAAATTTATTTTTTTATATCCCACATTTTGAAGTGCTTCTTTAATTTTAATAGAATCTGGGATGTCATTAAATTTAATAGCTCGCCTCCAAATCTTTGAAAGTGCACCTACGGACACATCGAAGGCCCCATTGGACAGTTTACTGTACTTCAATGAAATATCTAGTAGATAAATAAAATCCGGACTCAATGAGATAGCTTGATCAGATCCAAGATGATGAATAAAGGCTAACTCACTGGTCGAACTATAATCACTGAAGACCGCATTGATCTCATCGATCCGAGCCCAGGCCTGCTGCACGGCTTTATGAATAATCATACTATCTGCTCCAAACACTTTGATATTAAATTCCGTACCCATTTTAAAAGCACGGAATGAATGAATAGAAGATTGGCTCCAGAGTGGTACAGTACAAAACACAATGAGCATGTGCAGATTAAATCTGAACATGCTCAAGGAATGAAGAAAATATTTTTGTAAAATAAAATCGATGATAATTGGATCAAATCAGCAAGGATTTACCCGGCATCGGTATTTCGTATAAACCATCTTTATCAGGAAGTGATTTAGGTTTGGTAGTCCAGGTATAAGCTTCCGGTTGAAGGTTGACATTGGAATTCAAAGCTTTATCCCATTCAATCAGTTGGCCACTATAGGCAGCCATTCGGCCCATAATCGCAGTGAGGGTGGCCTTGGCTCCGTTTTCGGCATCTGCAAATTTGTACTCATTCTTTGATATGGCTTCGAATAAAACATCATGCTCGACCTGATAAGGATTAGCATCATTTTTATCATCATGTTTGAGTAAAGTAAATCCTTTGCGAGTCTGGATCAAACCAGGCTTAGGAGCTATACCTGCTGTGCCATCAAATTGTTCCGTAACACTATTCATACAACCTTTGGAGTGACGGCATTGGCTATACATCCGTGAGCCATCTGCATATTCATATTCTATAGTAAAATGATCATAGATCTCACCATATTCTTTACCGGTACGAGTCTGACGCCCGCCCATACCTTTCGCATTGACAGGATAAGCTTGTTTTACCCAGTTGCCTACATCTAGATTGTGTATATGTTGTTCATTGATATGATCACCACAAAGCCAATTGAAGTAATACCAATTCCGCATCTGGTATTCCATTTCTGTTTGATTGGGTTGACGAGGTTTGACCCATACACCGGTATCATTCCAATACACTCTAGAGGCCGTGATATCCCCTATGGCGCCGCCTTGTAAAGCTTCTACCCATCGTTGATATACTTTTTGATAATGACGCTGCAAACCAACG
>JAYSTG010000652.1:0-6619 GCA_043719965.1 Saprospiraceae bacterium
CCCTTGTGGTAGCGGCAAAAAGTATAAGAAGTGTCATGGAGGGTAGGGATTGAATTTAGGGCATTCAAAGAACAAAGAATAAACAGATAACCATCACGGTTTCTTCTTCTATTGGTAGCTTTGGGCTTCAACGGCTGATAGACTATGTGGAGTATCTTGAGGCAACTGCAAAAAGCAAAGTGAAGCAGTCCGACATTGACAAACTTGCAGATGAAATAAACGCTACCTGTTGGACTAAAAACCGTAATCGCTTCATCAAGTGAAAGTAATTATTGACGCAAACATGTCTTTAGTGGAATACTCAACTCCAATGTCAAAATTGGCGACTTGTTAATAAATTCAGGAAAGCATTTTGAATTTATTGCTCCTGATTTTCTTACGGACAGAAATTTATAAACACTATCCACGACTGAGTAAAATTTCCGGAATGACGGTTGATGATCTAAGAGAAGCAGAATTTCAAGTTTGCAAAGACATCACATTTATTTCAAAAGATCATATCAAATCTGCCACTTGGATTGCTGCAGAAAAATTGGTTGCAAACGTAGACCCTAAAGACACTCACTATATTGCTTACTCAAAACATTTTCGATGCAAAATTTGGAGTGGAGACAAAGCGCTCATAAAAGGACTTGCTAAAAAAGGGGTCACGAATTTTATTTCGACGGACGAATTATATAATCTCCGACAATTTTAGTACAAATTTGGAACAAACTATATTTTAATAGGCTCACGTATTGAACCAATTGGCATTTGTTATATGAGAGATTCAATAGAAAGCTATTGTTCTGTCTTTAATGTTTTAATATATAGTATATTCATCTCAAAAACCCCAAACCACATGCAACAAATCAACCACATCGTGTATATCATGATGGAAAACAGATCTTTTGATCATACTCTTGGCTGGTTGTACTCCGGTGCAGATCAACCCAAGGTCTTTTTACCAGCCAATACCACTCCTAAAGTTTTTAATGGTTTACAGTCTTCTTTTTACAATCCGGATACCAACGGTAATAAAGTATTGGTACAGCAGATCCCTGATTTTACCACCAATCCTATGCCTACGGAAGATCCCAATGAACCCTACTTAAATGTAAACAATCAATTGTTTGGATCTACCCAAAATCCTCCGGTAAATCAAAAACCCGGAATGATGGGTTTTGTCAAAGACTTTAGCACGGTTAATACCTCTTTGCAAGATGACATTATGAACTGTTTTGGACCTAACAGTCTTCCCGTACTGAATTACCTGGCAGGTATGTTTGCTGTATCTGACGCATATTATTCATCTATACCTACTCAAACTAATTGCAATCGGGCCTTTGCTGCTACGGGTAATTCCATTGGTTTATTAAATGGAGTTAACACGGCCATGACAGATAATCATTGGGGTCCACAGGATGGTCACGAATGGGATCCTTATGAATTTAATGGTCCTACGATATGGAATGTTTTAAATGATAACGGTTTTTATACACCTGCTGACTGGTCCATATTTTATAGCCAGGCCTGGCCCGGTCATGGTTGGGGTGATTATTGTTTTACGCAAGATTTGTTTTGGCCTTCATTGCAAAATGATGGAGATCACTTTTTAGATATCAGTAGTTTTTTTACTCAAGTACAGCAAGGAGCGCTTCCCACCTTTAGTTTTATAGAACCTGCATGGTATGAAGACCTCTGGAATGGAAATGACTATCATCCACCTTGCAATCTAGTACCCGGTGAACGATTTTTATTGGATATCTATTTAGCCATTAAAAACTCTCCAAGTTGGGAGGATACTTTATTGATTATAAACTTTGATGAGCATGGCGGCACCTATGATCATCAAGCACCAGCATGGAGAGCCAGTCCACCTTGGCAAAATCCCAATCAAGGAACCGCGGCCCCGCAGGCCCTGGAACACAATTTTGGATTTAATCGTTTCGGTGTGCGCGTACCTCTTATCTTAGTGTCTCCTTATATTCAGCAAGGCACTTTATTTAGAAGCAATACTGCTGTGCCAATGGATCATACTTCTATTATTGCTACTGTTTTAAATCAATTTGGTATACCTAAATCAAATTGGGGTTTGGGTTCCAGAGTATATAATGCGCCCACGTTTGAGTTTGTGCTTCAGATGGATCAACTTCGTTATAACATACCCGTTATTTCTTTACCAGAGGTACAACCAACGCTACTTGGTGAAGAAACAGCGCCTAATGATTTACAATGGATGGTAGCACATAAAGCGCTGGCACGTAGAGCAAAAACATTGAATATACCCGCTGAAAAAATGAAGCAGTTATATACTACTCATTTTCAAAACATCAAAACCATGAAAGATTTAAATATAGCCTTAACGAAGATTTCGAATTTAACCCAGATCATCCAATAGGCATGATCTGCACGAAGTGTCTGATGACTCCTATAGTCGTTCAGATCCCTATAGAATCATCAGCACTCTGTCAGAGATGCTGATAACATCATCAGTCACTTGTAGGAGCCGACGCAATGAAAAATGCACTCTCAATGCAGTGCATGCTGACGATTCTATAGGGATGAATGGGAGATACATAGGGTAGCGACTACATTGTACACCCATTGAATTCATGATAGGAACCCCTAAAGATACTTACTAAACCACAATTTAAATACCGGATCATTAAAAAATACACCGGTATGAGTTTCATCGATTAATTCTTTTTCGATTAAAGATATTTTTATTTTCAATACATTCGCGGAGGTGCCAAAGTTATATTTAGACAATGCTTGTTTTCCACTTAATCCCACGTGCAATCCATCTGATATAGCCCGTAAAAAATCAAATTGGGGACTAGAAAGATTTTCAATATCCCGTATGTATAAAAGTGAGTTTTGTTCCATCATAGTATTCAGGGCTTGGGCTATGATGTTGTCTGTAACTTTATGTTCCGTAATTATCCATACGAGATAGGCTAATTGCTGAACATAATGCGAATGATCTTGTGTCAATGACGCTATCCGATCTGACTGCTCGGGGGAGATGATTTTTTTAGTTGATTCGAATTGACGAATGAGGTACATAATCCAATCTGATCGTTCTATTTTTTGTAAATAAAAGACATCACCAAACTTATAAAATGGGTAAGATTGTTTTACGAATAATTCTGTCATCCTATGCTGTTTACTGCCGTAAAGACAATAGGTAACGTGCTGCTGGTGTTGCCATTCAGATCTTAGTTTCTTCTGAAATGGTAATGGATCTTTAAATGAAGAGATACTTTGAAACTCATCTATACATACAACGATCTGGGTTTTTTTTTGGAGAGCCAGTTTTTCAGGGAGGTTAAGTATTTCTTTATAATGTTTTGACATTTCCATTATTTCGAAACTCACCGAAAAATCCTGGGTCGGATCAGTGCCCATGCTTATTCTGGGTCTTATTTGTTTAAAGAATTGTTTGCCAGCTTGCACCCACTCACTTAATTTCCCTGAAGTAGATTTAATACATTCCGACGCAAATAATTCATAGAAATCAGTTTCGTTTTTAATACTAAGTAGATCCAGGTGTACCACTTTGATTGATTTACTCTCAATATGCTTAGCTACTTTTTTTACAAGTGAAGATTTTCCCCACCTTCGGGGTGAAATAATAATAGTATTGACTCTGTTTTTTAAATTATTGGTCAGTCTGTTAATATCTTTTATTCGATTGGTAAATGCCTCTTCGGACACTGCTCTTCCAAATAAAAATGGTGATGTCATTCCGTAAAAGTTCTGGATTATTGGCAACTTACCAAATGGTAAGTTACTATTTGGTAAGTATTTGCTACCAGCCGATGTAACCATCCCTTGACCTAAAGAAATGTGTTTTGAGTAATCATTATTTCTAATTCGCGTTACGAGTGATCACCGTCTAGTGTTTAAATCCCAATATACACATTTTGCTTTTTTATATAATGTGTTTATATTATCTTTCTGATCCATTATAACGTATAGATCCTTATATTTGTATAGCGCTCTGTAATATCATTGACTGATATTTCAAAACTCCGACAAATTGACTTTATGTTGTGTTCCGGCTTTTTTAAAATCCTATGATGACCTATGTATGATTTGATTGGGGATGTCCATGGATATGCAGAAGAATTAATAGAACTCTTAGACCGCTTAGATTATAAGCCAAAGAAAGGATTGTATCAGCACCCTACTCGAAAGGCCATTTTCGTAGGGGATCTTATCAATCGAGGACCACAATCTCGGGAAGTATTGCAGATCATAAGACCTATGGTCACCTCCAAACATGCCTATGCCATACTCGGCAATCATGAACTTAATCTCATGGCTTTCTACTGCCTCGATGATCATAATAAGCCCCTTTTTAATCATAATATTCGAAATATCCTCCAGTTATTACCGGTATTTGAAAGCTTTAAAAATGCAGAAGCTGAACTGCATGATTATATCGATTGGATGTTTAGCTTACCCTTGTTTTTAGAGTTTGAAGACTTTAGGGTAGTCCATGCCTGTTGGCATCAGCCTAGCATAGATCTTATTAGGAAACACTTCTCCCATCATCAGCTCAATCGAGAACTGCTCATCAAAGCTTTTCAATCTCGCGGGCCCGAATCAAAAGCTGTGAATGTGTTACTCAAAGGATTGGAAATACCATTGCCAAGAAATAAAAAATTGGTAGATTTGGATTCTGTGCGAAGAGGATTCATCCGCGTCAAGTGGTGGGAAGATCATCATGGTAAAACCTATAAACAAATCTCCACTCAATCTAAAGTAAAACTTCCTAACTATAAGATACCGTCCAACCTGATCAGCTTGGATGTGACCTACCCTTCTCCGGCAGTACCTGTTTTTTTCGGTCATTATAATTTAAATGGTAACCCCGCCATCCTTACCCCTAATGTCTGTTGTCTCGACTATGGAGTAGTAAAAAACCATAAAATCACTGCCTATCGATGGCATGGTGAGTCAAGGTTAAATAAAAACAATTTTATTCAAAACTAATTCCATCGATTGAGCATCACCGACCTTTATTCTCCCAGAATATCACACTTCCAAACCATAGTGGCGGCTTTAGAAAGACAGAGTAATCTGATCAGCAAAACCAGACTGCTTGTTTTTTTGATAGCCATACTATGGACTTGGTCGTTTTGGCTTCAGCCTGTGATCCTTCTTGTTGGTTTATTGGTGTTGATTGTTTTGTTTTTGTATTTAGTAAATAAAAATAAAATTGTCGATAAAGAACTGATCATTCAGCGACACCTCTTATTCATCAACCTGGATGAACAAAAAATTATATCCGGAGACTATAGCCATCGACCAAAAGGTGATCAATACTTGGCAGCATTTCATCAATCCGAAAACGATCTGGATCTATATGGAGCAGGATCATTGTATCAATACATCCATCGTACCCAATCTGATCAGGGAAGTGAAGCTTTTGCTAAAACCTTTATATATCCCTTTAAAAAAGAAGAAATTCTGGCACGACAAGAAGCGATAAAGGAATTGATACCTATGATCGATTGGCGACAGCGCTTAATAGCCATACAATCGGATCAACCTATTCGACATCAAACGCAAGAGCTTTTATTAGAGTGGATAAAATCGCCGGAATTATCTACCATACCTTCTTATTGGAAAATATGGTCAGTCGTAATGCCCTGTGTTTCTATCGTTATAACCATAGGGTATGCTTTTGATTGGATCACCAATCAACACTTTAGCCTATTTGTTTTAGCCTCTTTCGCAGCTTTGGTTTATTTCGCCAAGCAAGCCAGTGATTGGTTTAGGCAACTCACTCGCATTGCCAAAGAATTAAATACGCTTTTACCTTGTATGCTCTGGATTGAAAAAATGGATTTTAAAAGTTCTTTGTTAAAAACATGCACCCTACCCATTCGTCATCCACATTTAGCGTCATTGATTATAAGCTCACTCAATAAGACCTTAGCACGATTTGACTTCCGGATGAATCCGATTGTTTTTATTCCTCTTAATTTTTTAGTTTGGTGGGACCTGCAACAAATCCTGGCCCTAGATCGGTGGCGTAAACGATTTAATGGCAATATCCATACTTGGTTTGATACTCTCGCTGACCTTGAAGAGCTTTGTTCTTACGCACAATTAGCTTTCAATAAACCCAATTGGGCTTTTCCCGAGATCAAAGAGGATTGGTTTGTATTGGAAGCCAAAGCCTTGGCACATCCATTGATCGCATTCGAAAAAGCCATAGTCAATGATTTTACACTCCAGGACCCCAATCGACTAGCTCTAGTGACGGGGTCAAACATGGCCGGCAAAAGTACTTTTTTGCGAAGTGTAGGCGCGAATATCATATTGGCCTCTGCAGGAGCCCCTGTTTGCGCTGCAGGATTTAAAATGAGTGTCACCAGGGTATTGACATCCATGCGGATTTCCGACAATCTACAGGAAGAAACTTCCACGTTTTATGCGGAGCTCAAAAAAATAAAAACGATCCTCGATGCTGTTAAAGCTCGAGAGCATGTAGTGATACTTATAGACGAAATGCTACGAGGTACCAATGCCGAAGATAGACGCCTCGGATCACATGGTCTCATCCATCAACTCATCAAACTTGGCGCTGTAGGTATCATCGCTTCCCACGATACGGGACTTT
>JAYSTG010000653.1:0-2524 GCA_043719965.1 Saprospiraceae bacterium
AAGAATAACCTCTTTTATATCAACTCTGAGAAAAAATGGTTTAAATATTCTCGAGAGCATGACGGAATTATTTCAAAAACGCAATTTCGAATTTAATTGCTCCTAAGTAGTTACAACCGTTTAATAAATGTTGTTGTACACCCATCTGACTCCTGCGTGCAATCCAGAATTACAAATAATAGAAATAACAGCTTAAATTGTATAGAGAAAAACAAGAAATAGCTTAAAAAAAAATAAAAGATTATAGTCATATACAATTTGAATATCAATGACACCAAATGTAACAATAATTCCAACCAAAAAAATAGTATCGTATGTATCGTATAGTATTAAAAAAAGTCATTGAAGCCAATATCATTTTATAGCATAGCGTCAATACACTGATGGCTATGGTGAATTTGATGAGTAGGAGTATTGCAGTAGAGATCATTGTTTTTTTCCTTTTTCAATGAGTAAAATGATTTCCTTTAATTCCTTAGGGCTGAGGGTTTCCTGCTCTACAAAGAAAATGACCATTTCTTTATAGCTATTATCAAAGTATGCTTTGACGAAACCCTGCATAAAGGTCTTTTTATACTGGTCTTCAGAGATCAATGGTTTATAGATACTCACATTACCGATCTTCCTGCTACGGATATATTTTTTACGTTCTAAGTTTTTGATCGTTGATGCCAAGGTCGTATAGGGTATATCCGTGAAATCTAATTGCTCCAAGATAGCCCGGATAGGGGTCTCACCGATTTGCCAGATGACCTTCATGGCTTGTTCTTCTTGAGGGGACAGTTTTTGCATTATCTACGAAATGTTTGTCAAATCTACGAATATTTCGTAGAAAAGTCAACAAATATTTCAAAAAAAATTAATCGTCCCATAAAAGAACATAAAAAAAACCACTAAGCGCACCTCGATATATATTCAGCATAACTCCAAAGTATATCTTGGCAAGTCTAGTGACTTAAAATCAGATCTTCAGGAGATTAACATCCACATAGACCACCACAGCATCCACCTGGATCCTGTACTTTAAGATTGCTTTTCATGGTTAATGAATTTAAATTGTTAAAAAATAAAATTTCAGCAACAGCACTTTTGTTGTTCTGATTTAAGTTTAGAGAAAAGTAAACTAAACTCGGTATAAAACTTTTCCATCGTCTTCCAATTGATACAGTAGCAACTTTTGGGGCCATCCATTTCTCTGGTGACCAGCCCTACGGTTTTTAATTCCTTGAGATGCTGACTGACTGTACTTTGGGATAAGGGCAAAAGGTCTACCATCTCTCCACACAGGCAGCTTTCTTTTTTACACAATTGATTTAGAATTGCAATCCTGGCAGGATGGGCTAGTGCTTTTGCAAATGCGGCTAAGGATTGTTCTTTATTACCAAATATTTCACGCTTGCTATAGGCCATATTAATTATTTATATCGTAAATATACGATAAATAAAGAGACTTATCAATACCTATTCATTTTTTATCCTGATATTCTTTATTTCACCCTATCTTGGCTTAAAGTCTCACACATGATCAAGATCTACATTTGGATGATGGGGATGACCCTGGGTTGTAATGCCCTCTATGCACAACAGTTGAGTCCATATACCCTATTTAACGGTGAAGGCAAAAAAATAAAATATACCAAAGTTTTAAAATCAGCTTTAGCTAACGATCTCGTCCTCTTTGGAGAAGAGCATAACAGTGCTATCGCCCACTGGCTTCAACTCCGATTGACTAAAGATTGTTTAATTGCTAAGCCTCTTGTACTCGGCGCTGAAATGATCGAGCGAGACAATCAGGATGAACTGGATGCCTATCTCCAGGGCAAAATCACATCAAAACAATTGGATTCTACAGCGAGATTATGGTCCAATTATAAAACAGATTATGCCCCGTTGATCAATCTTGCTAAACAAGATAAAATCGCCTTTATTGCTACCAATATTCCACGACGGTTTGCTTCCTTAGTGAGTAAGCGGGGTCTGGAAGCGCTTGATTCATTAAGTGATGAAGAAAAATCCTGGATAGCTCCATTGCCTATAGCCTATGATGCCGAATTACCAGGGTACAAAAACATGCTGACTATGATGGCCGGCCACGGAGGGCCCAATCTGCCCAAAGCTCAAGCCATTAAAGACGCCACAATGGCTCATTTCATATTGGAAAACATAAAATCCGGCACACTATTTCTTCATTATCATGGCAGCTATCATTCAGAAAGACATGAAGGCATCCTTTGGTATTTGAAGCGGAAAAACCCTAAAATAAAATACCTCTCCATTGCTACAGTCACTCAAAAAAATATAAAGCGCTTAGAAAAAGAACATCATGGCAAGGCACATATTATACTTTGTGTGGATGATGATATGACTAGGACCTATTAAACCCTGATGAATCCTACTTACTGTGAATAGCTTTTCGTATCACTATAACCTTTTGATCCAAAAACAGCATCCAGGCATAATCATATACGATCCAGTAGGTCTTACCATCCTTATTAATATAATGACCGGTGTGAAATTCAAATCT
>JAYSTG010000654.1:0-6618 GCA_043719965.1 Saprospiraceae bacterium
TGACCTGTATCACCCTTCAAAAACCAGGATATTATCAACAGCTGGAAGATTTATTTAGTGATGAGAGAGGCCATACTCAGGATGGTATTTTAAAAGTCAGGCTCTCCCCCTATGCATTTCGATGGTATGTGGAGATAGATACGGATGGCCTTACTGTGATTGAGGAGAAATTAGTTATGGGGTTGGATTGATTTCAATAACATTTATTTCACTAGATCATCTATAAGTATTATAAATTTACCTTTTGCAAGAAATTTTATTTCTGCCTGATCATCGATCAAGATTGGATACTCAGCCCAGATATCATCGATCTCAGATCGCATTTTGAAACCGCTGGCATTGATCAGTGCTAGGCTATTGGCCAAATTGACCCTACCACTATCCATATAGGTACCTACATCGTATACCAATAATTCAAGCAATTTTTTGTTGAGGTTCTTTTTTAAGATCCATGACGCTGCTTTTACTAATAGATTTTTCGATTTTAAAGAATAATCCATGTCTTTAAGTTCAAATCTTCTTTTTAGCCTATTGTATACAGGTATGCCTTCAAATTCTATGATGGCTGGATAAGTACCCCTGATATAGGTATCGACATGAATTTTTTTACCTTTTCCTGATATGTGAAGCGAATCGATGATCATGACTTGATTTCCATCACGAAACTCTTGTCCTCGAAAATAATCTGAAATCAAAATTTCTGCCCTTTTTAACGGAAAACTCAAGGACAATACAATCAATGAATCTTTACCTTTTTGTTGAATCTGTTCAAAAGTGGGTAAGATGCCGGCATAAGGTAGATCAGGTTTTGCACCAAAAGCTATATCGGTCTTAGACCTAAATATGATGGAGGTTGTGATTTGCCCTGCAGCAGTACTTAAAGGAACCATTTTTATTTTTTCTGGCTGTATTAATAACCAGGACACCTGGGGAGTGTCCGATACGAGGATTGGTTGTTGTATTTTACGCCAGGCCAGATCGATATATTCTCGCAATTTGAAACCTTCCTGAAGCTGTGCATCTATGTTTTTGCAGACCAAATCAGCGCTCCGAGTCATGATTTTATCAGCTATAGTTTCTATCGGTATATTCAAGAACCCTACTTTTATTTTCGGTTTTTCGATCCATTCATGTTTGGTAATCGTCGTTTTTGATTCAAAAGACCAGTCCGGTTTGATAGAATAATCGGTATTGAAAAACATACGTAAGGACCCTTCTGCTTTGATCCTGGAAATAGTAATATCTCTCTCGATATATAATTTAAATGGAACATTATAGATCAATTTATTGGGCTGTATAGAGAGGTCAACACTATCTATTTTTTCAGCTTTGATGATCATTTTATCATCTGTAATATCATTGTCTTCATATAATATACTAGGTACTAATAGATTAACTTGTTTGATTAAAGCGGCAGAATCCAATACCAAGGGTAAATAAATCTCTGAAATGGAATGAATCGAGCTCATAGCTGGTAATGGAGTTGTCGATTTTGGCTTTTGAGTCTGCACAGCAAATTCTTCCATATATTCTGGTCGCTCAGTAACTAGCGGTACAGATTTTTTACCACATGCTCCTATTAAAATTACAAGAAATAAAAACTCTATCCTAAACATGATAAATCGAAACATTTGCAAAACCTTTGTATTTTTCATTCTTTAAAACATTGAAAACATGAAAAAACGATTACTTAAATTTTACATAATATTACTGATTTTTAGTGTGCCCTCAATCGGTCTATCACAAAAGAAGTCTAAATCTGGAAAAGCCTCGTCTAGCCCTTCAGTGCCCTTAATTCCGACCCCGTCTTTGATAAGTTTTGATACAGCATTATACAGCGCTATGCAATGGAGAAGTATTGGCCCTTATCGAGGAGGAAGATCTTGTGCAGTCACAGGCATACCGGGAAAACCAAATTTATATTACATGGGAGCTACTGGAGGCGGAATTTGGAAGACAGAAAACGCAGGCAATAGTTGGAAAAATGTAAGCGATGGATATTTTGGAGGCAGTATCGGCGCTATGGCCGTCGCAGCGTCCGATCCTAATGTAATCTATGTAGGTGGTGGAGAAGAAACAGTACGAGGCAATACTTCTTTTGGTTATGGTGTGTGGAAATCAGAAGATGCAGGCACCTCGTGGAAGTCCTTAGGGTTAGACAAAACAAGATTTATTGGTAGAATTCGAATCCATCCAACCAATCCTGATATTGTTTATGTCGCAGCGATAGGAAATATTTTTGCACCGCATCCAGATCGTGGAGTCTTTAAAAGTGTGGATGGTGGCAAAAATTGGAAAAAAACTTTATTTGTAAATGATACCGCAGGGGTAGTAGATCTTTGTTTTGATCCAAACAATTCCAGAGTCATGTATGCAAGTTCCTGGCGAATTCGCAGGACTCCTTTTAGTATGGAGTCTGGTGGTGTAGGTAGTGCACTATGGAAGTCAACCGATAGTGGTGAATCCTGGACCAATATCTCTTCCAGTCCAGGATTGCCCAGTGGCACCTGGGGTATTAGTGGAGTCAGTGTTTCGCCGGTAAACTCCGATCGGGTATATGCTATTATAGAAAATGATAATGGTGGCGTATTTCGGTCAGAGGATGCAGGGAAAACCTGGACAGCTCAAAGCAATGATCGTAATCTAAGGCAACGTGCCTGGTACTATTCTCGTATATATGCCGATACCAAGGACAAAGATATTGTCTATGTGATGAATGTAGCCTATCATAAGTCCAAGGACGGTGGCAAAACATTTACTTCGATGAATGCTAATCATGGTGATCACCATGACCTTTGGATAGCGCCTGATGATAATCAACGTATGATCATAGCTGATGATGGAGGAGGGCAAGTATCCAATGATGGTGGAGCTTCATGGTCCACTTATGAAAATCAACCCACTGCCCAGTTTTATAGAGTGACTACAGATAATAGTTTCCCCTATAGAATCTATGTCGCCCAACAAGATAATAGCACTTTGCGAATCTATCATCGTACTCAAGGAGGAGCTATCACTGTCGATGATTGGGAACCTTCAGCGGGCGGAGAAAGTGGTCATTTAGCTGTAGATCCTTTAAATAATGACATCGTATATGGTGGCAGCTATGATGGCTTATTAGAACGCACAGATCACAGTAAAAAAATCGAGCGATCTGTCGATGTGCATCCTGACAATCCTATGGGGCACGGCGCTGAAGGATTCAAATATCGATTCCAATGGAATTTTCCTATCTTCTTCTCTCCTCATGATCCAAAAAAATTATATGCCGGTTCCAATCATCTGCATTCTACCAGAGATGAAGGTCAGACTTGGGAGCTACTCAGCCCAGACCTGACACGAAATGACCTCTCGAAAATGGGTCCATCCGGTGGTCCTGTCACCAAAGACAATACCAGCGTAGAATATTACTGTACTATTTTTGCAGCTGCAGAATCTAAACGGGTAAAAGACTTGATCTGGACTGGATCTGATGATGGATTGATACATGTCACCCGAGATGGAGGGAAAAGTTGGACCAATGTCACTCCTATCGATATGCCCCAATGGACTATGGTCAATTGTATAGAGCCTGATCCATTCATAGATGGAGGATGTTATTTTGCAGCTACTAGTTATAAACTCGGCGATTTCGCACCCTATATTTATAAGACCGAAGACTACGGTAAGACCTGGAAAAAAATAATAACCGGAATCAAAGCGGAACATTTTACCAGAGTCGTAAGAGCTGATCCTATTCGAAAAGGGCTATTATATGCCGGTACAGAAACCGGGATGTATATATCCATGGATGATGGCCTGTCATGGTCACCCTTTCAACTTAATTTACCCATAGTCCCTATTACTGATTTGGCCATCAAAAACAATAATCTCATTGCGGCTACTCAAGGCAGATCACTATGGTTGATAGATGATCTTACACCTTTACATCAATATAGTCACACTATGAATAAATCTGCTCCCTATTTATTCAAACCTATGGATGCCTATAGAATGGCCAGTGCAGGAGGATTTAGAGCGCCGGACCTTACTATAAATGGAAAAAATCATCCCGGAGGGGTATTGATTCAGTATTTTTTACCCGATTTGCCAGGTAAAAAAGATACCGTAGTACTCAATATCTATGAAGAAAGTGGGAAACTGATTATAACCTTCTCCAACAATCCTAAAATAGATGAAGAAAAACTACCTGAATTAAAAAAGGGAGGCAACAGCTTCTCCTGGAATCTTCGATATCCCAATGCCAAAGGCTTTGAAGGCATCATCATGTGGGCTGGTTCGCTATTAGGTCCATTAGCCGCCCCTGGCAAATATCAAGTACAATTGGTCGATAAAATCAAAAGTCAGCGCCAAGATTTTAATGTCATACGAACTCCTAATAGTTCGGGATCAGATGAAGATATCCAAAGACAGGTCCAATTTATCAATGAAAACAATCAGAAACTTACAGAAATACATCAAACCATTAATGATATCAGGGACCTCAGAGCTCAGCTCAAATCATATATGGATAAAATCAAAGATGATGCGTTGATGAAAGATGTACTTGAAAAAACTAAATCTATAGACACCGACATGACTAAGATCGAAGAGTCGCTGTATCAGACGAAAAACCGAAGTGGTCAGGATCCATTGAATTTCCCTATTCGGCTGAATAATAAGCTTGCTTATCTTAACTCCATATCGAATAGAGGAGAATTTGCTCCTACCCAATCTTCTATACAAGTAAAACAGGACATAACGACCAAAGCCAATGAAGAAATAATAAAATGGCAAGGTGTCCTGAATAAACAAGTTCCCGAACTCAATGCACTCATCAAATCTAAAGGCATTGACCCGATCTCCATTAAAAAGCCAGTCAAACCATAATTCAAAAATTTTATTATTTAACCAATTTCTCCAGGCTTAATATTACAATATTACAATCTTTAAGCCTGGATTCTACATTAAATGAATCCATTTATAAAGCTCCACCGATCACGTTTTTTTCTATTTACTTTTCTATTCTTCTGCAGTAACTTGATCGATGGAAAAGATCAGATCCAAATCAGTTTATTGTCGTGTAGTCCTGGAGAAGATCTATATAGTATTTTCGGGCATAGCGCCATTCGAATTAAGGATGCTGATACAGGGCGAGATGTGGTATTCAATTATGGAACATTCGATTTTAGTGAAAAAAATTTTTATCTCAAGTTTCTACGAGGAAAACTCAACTACATTTTATCCACGAGCTCATTTGACGACTTCCTGTATTCTTATACTTTGGAAAATCGTACGGTGTATGAACAAATTTTTGATCTGGATAGTATGCAAAAAGCACAGCTATTATACAGATTACAAGAAAATGCATTGCCTGCTCATCGCGCTTATAAATATGACTTTTTCTGGGACAATTGTTCCACTCGTATTAGAGACAAAATTCAAGAATCATATCCTAAAAAGCTTCAATATCCACCTATACCAGATGCTACCTTCAGAGACTATCTTCACGATTATTTGAAAGATAGCCCTTGGAGTCGATTTGGAATAGATTTGATCCTAGGTCTTCCGGCTGATAACCATATGAAAACTGAAGAGGCCATGTTTCTCCCATTGGAAATGATGAAAATCTATGATGAGACTTTGATTGAAAACAAACCTACAAACTCTCATTCCAAAGTGATACTTCCTGCAGATATCCGGCAAGACCCTGTGGGGGTTATCTTTACTCCTTTCATTATTTTTTCAGTTTTATTGCTCCTTATCATTCTAGGGTTTCTTTTCAAAAGGACTTTCTGGGCATTCCAATTTCTCAACCATAGTCTGCTTTTAATTTGTGGCCTTGCAGGTTGCCTTATTACATTTCTTTGGTTTTTTGCTGATCATATTACTACGGATTATAATATGCACTTATTGTGGGCTAATCCAATTCTTGTCTTGTACATGTGGCGTAAAAATCTATTACCTGCTGAAACTATAAAATGGGTAACCAGAGCTTATCTTTTTATTCTCTTAGGATTGATCCTATTTTTACCCTTGCTACCGCAAGCCATGCCTTTTGCTTGTATCCCTATCTGGATTAGTTTGATTATAATTATCGTTCCTGATATAGGATTAAAAAAAGTCGATCTTCTACTTAAAAAGGTCTAAAAGCGGAGTGTCATTGGTTTTATGCCTTAGTTTGATGATGATTTCGAGTATATAAAATACCCTGGAAGTCAATGTTTTTTACACCAAATATCATTTGCAAACGAGAATCATAAGGAAGATACGAGCGAATAAAAAATTTTAATGCATAAAATTGGTTAATAAACAACTGATTTCTTAGCTTTGCGATGCTAACGGTGTTGCCATGGGTGATACTTAGAAAGCAATTTTAATAAACCTCATAGAACTTATGTACAATCTTATGGTTTCAAAATTTTCAAAACTGGTATTTATTCTAGGATTGGGATTCTTCATTTCGTCCTGCGATAACAACCAAGATACCCCGGAAGATGTTGGCAAAATAGCGGCTGTCAAAAATTTTGATGCCGATGTAAGTTTACAATGGTATAAATTATTTCTGGAGGTAGATCGATTCGCTCCTGGTTATCGCCCACCGGCTGCTGCCCGCATGCTTGGTTATGTAGGGTTGGC
>JAYSTG010000655.1:0-6600 GCA_043719965.1 Saprospiraceae bacterium
CCTAAAATTGAACAGGGGCTATTTGAAATGTTAGATATCCTCAATGTGCAACGAATGGCTGAAGTCATTGAGGATCATCATATAACCCAGATCTATCATCTTGCTGCCATTTTAAGTGCCAATGGAGAATGGAACCCCAAAAAAACATGGAATGTAAACTTGAATGGTCAACTGAGCATACTAGAGCTTGCTCAACAATACCAAATGGACAAAGTTTTTTTCCCCAGTACTATTGCAGTATTCGGTACTACTACCCCTAAAATCAAAACACCTCAACATACCGCCACAGAGCCAACTACGGTCTATGGCATGAGTAAACTCGCAGGTGAACTCTGGTGTCAATATTACCATCAACGGTATGGAGTAGATGTGCGTAGCCTCAGATATCCCGGTATTATTGGATGGCAAAGTCATCCAGGTGGCGGGACCACAGATTATGCAGTAGATATATTTCATCAAGCGCTCAAATCTGGCAGCTACACCTGTTATTTAAAGGCCGATACTACCCTACCTATGCTTTATATGGACGATGCTATCAGAGCTACTATAGAGCTCATGGAAGCGCCTGAAGACAAAATTTCAATTCGTACAAGTTATAATCTTGCCGGATTGAGTTTGAGCCCTGCATTGCTGTATAATGAAATCAAAAAACATATTCCTGAGTTTAAAATTTCTTACGACATTGATTTTAGACAACAGATTGCCGACTCCTGGACCGAAAGTATAGATGATATGCCAGCCCGAAACAATTGGGGTTGGCAGGAAGCTTACAATATATCTAGAATGACGGAAGACATGCTTTTTCATTTAAAACCAACTTATAAGTAACCCATATTCCAATAAGAAGGAATAATTTTGATTACTATATTCCTAATCCATACACTTTGACATTAATCGCTAATATCATGCAACCAAAGTTTTTTTTCTTTTTCATTTTTCTAATTATTTCCTTCCAGGGAATAGCTCAGGATCAAGCTATCAATTATCAACTACCTCCAAAAGATATTCTGGACCTTGCTACAGCTCCACCGATTCCTACTGTATTATTTACTCAAAAAGCGGACTGGATGTTGATTTTACAACGGAATACATTTTTGGAGATTGCTGACCTGGCGCAACCAGAGTTGAAAATAGCTGGAGCTCGAATAAACCCGAAAGCGTATGCTCAAAGTAGGATTCCCTTCATCACTGCTCTAAAAATAAAAAATTCGAAATCTGGGACTGAATATGCGATAGCTGGAATGCCTACAGATCCAAAAATTTCTTTTGTGCGATTTTCACCCACTGAAAAACAAATATCCTTCATACATCAGGGTAGTGATGGCAATCAATTGTGGGTCATTGATCTGAATATGCGAGTTGCGGGTAGGTGGTCCAATGCCTTATTGAATTCAACCTTGGGTAATCCTTATACGTGGATCAATGATGAGACTATTTTGGCCAAAACCGTTAGACGGTCACTAACACCACCTGAAATCAATTCGATCCCTACAGGGCCTACCATCCAGGAGACTGATGGTGTAGCAGCCCCCGCAGCAACTTATCAGGATTTATTAAAAAATTCAAATGATGCTCGACAGTTTGAATTTTATTGTACCAGTGATTTGGAGAAAATATCCAAAAGTATGAATACACCTATTGCCACCAATCATATTATTAATAGTCTAGACCTTTCACCGGATGGTCGATATATATTATTAACCAAAGTAAAAAAGCCATATTCATTTTTAGTTCCTTATAATCGATTTGCCTCACAGACAGAGATCATCGATCTAGGCGGAAAATCCATTCGTGTTCTAGTCGACAATCCATTGGATGAAGTGAGACCAAAAGGGTTTGATGCAACGACTAAAAACCCCAGAGCTTTTCATTGGAGAGACGATCAACCCGCTACGATAGCCTGGATTCAGGCTTTGGATGAAGGAGACCCTAAAAAAGTGGTTACGCATCGCGATGCAGTAATCCAATTGCAAGAACCATTCAATGGCACTCCAACCACTGTTTTTAAATCCAATCTTCGACTACGGAATATCACATGGGGTCATGCCCAATTTGCCATTGCTGAAGAAGGATCATTTAGTACCCGGCAGACCTTGATCAAAAAATTTAACCCATTAATACCGGATATAAAGTCAGATACACTTTTCAATTTTTCGTCGGATGATGCGTATCACGATCCAGGTAATCTCGTTTTATCAAAAAACGAATATCAAAGAGATGTGATTTTGATGGATGGATCTAAATCAAAAATCTATACCATAAGCCAAGGAGCTTCAGATGATGGCAATATGCCATACCTCGCGGCATTTGATTTAAATCAAAAAAAGCAAGATATATTATGGCGATGCAAAGCACCCTACTATGAATCACCTGTACATATCATTGATATCCAAACTGGCACCTTCATCACATCGCGAGAATCTATCACCGAATCACCGAATTATTTTCATCGCAATTTTAAAGGACTCACGCCTACTCCAATCACTAACTTTCCAAACCCCCAACCACAAATGGTGGGTGTCAAAAAAGAAAAAATACAATACACTAGAGCCGATAGCATCAACCTTACTGCGGTACTTTACACGCCTAAAGGATATGATAAGGCTAAGGATGGTCCTTTGCCTGTAATGATGTGGGCTTATCCGCGCGAATACAAATCTGCTGCAGATGCCACTCAAGTCAGAGGCTCTAAGTATCAATTTACGCGAGTAACTTCAGGGTCACCCCTATTCTGGGTTTTGAGAGGATATGCTGTGATGGATCAAACGGAAATGCCTATCGTAGGTGTAGGTGATCAAGAACCTAATGATACGTATATCCCGCAATTGGTTCAAAATGCGGAAGCTGCCATAAATAAGGTAGTAGATATGGGCATAGGGGATAGAAATCGCATCGGGGTAGGAGGACATTCATACGGTGCATTTATGACGGCCAATCTTCTTGCGAATAGTAATTTATTTAAAGCCGGTATTGCTCGGTCCGGAGCATACAATAGAACCTTGACTCCTTTTGGTTTTCAGGCAGAGCAGCGATCTTATTGGGAAGCTCCGGAAGTCTATAATAATATGTCACCCTTTATGCATGCAAATAAAATAAAAACACCCCTGCTTTTGATTCATGGAGAAGCTGATAATAATTCAGGTACGTTCCCTATACAAAGTGAACGATTTTATAGTGCCATCAAGGGCAATGGAGGTACGGCTCGCTTGGTATTGTTGCCGTACGAGAGCCATGGCTATGCTGCTAAAGAAAGTGTATTGCATACCCTATTTGAAATGGATGCTTGGTTAGAAAATAATGTAAAATTTCCCGGTGCTAAGAGCAAGAAACCTAAATCTTGAGATTTAAAAAGTGTTCGTGTATATAATTTTATGTATATTTGTATATACTTAATGATATACCATGAAAACCTCAATCGATTTACCTGATGACTTAATAGAAGAAGCTATGAAGGCTACTTCATCTAAAACTAAAATAGAGGCAATCAAAAAAGCTCTCATAAATAGTATAGAACAAGAAAAGAGGAAAAAATTAATCAATTTTAAAGGTAAAATAGATTTAAAAATTGATCTGGATATCCTAAGGGCCCGAACATGACTTGCAAATGATATTAATAGACAGCTCCGTTTGGATTGATTATTTTAATGGCGGAGTTAAATCTAAAAATCTATCGAAACTGATTGAGCAGGATCTGATACTTATTAACGAAATTATCCGAGCAGAATTGTATCCGATTTTGATGCACCAAAAACATTTTGAAGTCATAGAAGCATTAAATGCATTACCTTCAAAGTCACTTGAAATCTTTTGGGAAGGTATACGTAGTTTACAAATTTTAAATCTCAAAAAAGGAATAAATAAAGTCGGCATACCTGATTTGATAATAGTACAACACTGCTTAGAGTATAATATTGAGTTAATGAGTTTTGACAATCATTTTAAGTTAATGTCTAAAGTGGTGAACCTAAGACTTTATTCTGGTTTTTAAAATTAATTTGAACATCTTAAACAGCATCAAACAACCTATTTTTTTTAGTTGTTAAATTCTACCCTTTCTATGAATCATAAGATCATCGCCGAACTCCAAACTGAACTCCAGCAGCTCAAAGATGGCAACCTCTATAAAAAAGAAAGAATCATCACCAGCCCCCAGGGAGCTGCCATACATACGCAAGAAGCAGGTGAAGTCATCAATTTCTGTGCAAATAATTATCTTGGGCTATCCAGTCATCCAGACATCATCCAAGCAGCAAAAGATACGATCGATAGTCATGGTTATGGCATGTCTTCGGTACGATTTATTTGCGGCACTCAGGATATCCACAAAACATTGGAACATAAAATTGCAACTTTTTTAGGCATGGAAGATGCAATCCTATATGCGGCAGCCTTTGATGCCAATGGGGGCATATTCGAACCCTTGCTGACAGAACATGATGCGATCATATCTGACGAACTGAATCATGCAAGCATCATAGATGGAGTACGATTATGTAAGGCCAATCGATTCAGATACAAACACAATGACATGGCTGATCTGGAGGTCCAGCTACAAGCTGCTGTCTCTTTTAGAAGAATATTGATTGTCTCAGACGGCGCTTTTTCTATGGATGGTACTATCGCTCAACTCGATAAGATCTGTGATCTGGCTGATCTATATGGCGCCCTGGTCATGATCGACGAATGTCATGCTACCGGATTTTTAGGTAATACGGGAAGAGGTACCCATGAATACCGTGGCGTGATGGGACGAATCGATATCATCACTGGTACTTTTGGAAAAGCACTGGGTGGCGCAAGCGGTGGATTTACTGCTGCAAAGAAAGAAGTCATAGAAATATTACGCCAACGATCGAGGCCTTATCTGTTTTCCAATACCTTAGCTCCTTCAATCACCGGAGCATCAATCAAGGTTATTGATTTATTAAGTCAATCAACGACTTTGCGCGATAAATTGGAATTCAATACTAAATATTTTAGAGCGGGAATTACAAATGCAGGTTTTGACATCTTACCAGGTGTGCATCCTATTGTGCCTATCATGCTTTATGAAGCCAGCATAGCGCAGGAATTTGCAACTCAACTTTTACAAGAAGGTATCTATGTCATCGGGTTCTTTTTTCCTGTCGTACCAAAAGGAAAGGCACGAATCAGAGTGCAGATATCTGCTGCTCATGATGTAAGTCATTTAGATAAGGCCATCATGGCTTTTAGTAAAGTTGGTAAACAATTACGTGTAATTTAAAAATCCCAACTTCATATTTTCGACCGTATCTTTGATGCACAACTAGGTTAAAATATGAAATTGAATCTTTTAGTTTCCATTTCCTGGATGGCAATAATGTGGATCGGTTGTGCTGATCGCACCATTCGTCCGCTTGCCTCCACTAGCGATACTGAAAATGAAAAAGGTTTTGATGATGGTTACACTCGGAATACCAGTAGAAATTCTGCAAGTTCAGCCACTGAAGTTAAAGCCCTCGGCAATCTTACTTTGGATAATTATTTAAGAAGAGTCCCTGGAGTTAATGTCCAGGGAGACGGACCTGCTGCAAGCATTACTATTCGAGGCATCAGTTCTATTCTTTCGGGACTTTCGCCTCTTTTTATCCTCAATAATTCAGCAATGGAAGGCGGCTATAGTGCAGTATATTCTATGGTCAATCCTCACGATATTAAATCTGTCAGTGTATTGAAAGATCCGGCATCTATAGGAATATATGGTACCAGAGGAGCTAATGGGGTCATTGTGATCAGTCTTAAAAAACAAAACCTAGCGAAGTAGGTCATTTCATTTTTTCCATATTAAATATTTACCCTGGGATGTTTTAAATACCAATGACCCTTCATGAAACAAATATTGATTTAAACGCACATATTGTAGCTGGCCCTGAGGTTTGACAAACATGACTTGATCTTTTGTATACCATTGTCCTGAAGCATCTGGCTCTCTTTTTGAAGAGCTACTCCAAAAAGATCCGCCGCCCCCTGTTTCTTTTTCCTGAATAAATGTACCATCTGCTTTAATGGATAGATAATAGACTGTAACCAGACTAGCTGCATTGGATCCTACTCCAGAATTGATAACTTCTTCTTTAATCCATTGACCGACTAGGGCAGGATCTCTTTGATAGTTGTCTACAGGCGCTTTTAATGTTGCTTTGTTTTCAGCAGATACAAATGATGAAGGTTCCTGTACTCCTTCCTTTATAAAATCTACGTTTAAAGTAGTCACTCCTAATAATATAATTTCAAAGTGCAATCCAGTCTTTATAGGTTTGGCATTAAATTTACCTAATTCCAAAGTAGTGCCTAATATGTATAGCTTTCCTTGCATCATATCATTTTCAACTTTTCCAATAATATCATAGGTATTGCCGGTTTCGACATATTTACCGGTAATGGACTGATCTTTTTGTTGCAATACGATCTCAGCAGGATCACCATTGACATTACCATGAAATGTACCTGAAAATTGAGCACTCAATAGATACCCACTTAGAATCAAAATAAAAAAAAACATTACTCGTGGCATATGTATTAATTTGTGTTTTGAAAAAAATCAATCGACTTTATTTAAAATCTAAAATCAATTTCATA
>JAYSTG010000656.1:0-2516 GCA_043719965.1 Saprospiraceae bacterium
TTTTTGTTACTTTTTTTGCGGAAAAAAAAGTAAGACAAAATCAATTAACCCGTGTTTGTATTTTAGATAATTTACCCACTAAATACAGCGAAGAGCCATTGTTATCAATAAAAAAAGCTGATGTTAACCATCAGCTTTTTTAGTTTATAACCAATAGAAATTGATAGAAACACGGGTTGCAGATATTCTAGTCGGCTATTTCCGTTGGCTTCAACCAACGGTATAAGCAAATAATTTTAGCCCGAGATCAAATTATTCCAATTATTAATTAATTTAGGGACTTAAAATGATAAATATATGAGCCTACACCTTGAAAACTCTTCGGAATGGAAACCATTTTTCTTGAAATATAATGGCGACGGCAAGACTTTTTTTGGTATTGCTATAGTCAATTTATTTTTGACCATCCTTACGTTAGGTTTTTATTACCCCTGGGCTAAAGCTCGTCAACTGCAATATTGGATCGGATCTACTACCTTAAATGAGGACCCCTTTACCTTTCATGGTACCGGCAACGAAATGTTTAGAGGCTATATAAAGCTATTTATTTACTTGCTATTTATTATTAGTATACCCTATTTGTTTATAAATCATGCAATGAATTTAGCATCCGATGTTGCCTTGCTCTTTACAGGTCTATTTGTATATATTTTTACAATTATTATCATTGTACCCTTAGCTATCCATGGCTCTTATCGATATCGGATGTCCAGGATTTCGTGGAGAGGAATTCGATTTGGTTATCGGGGAAGCCAAAAAGAATTAGTCAAGAAGTTTTTAGTTAATACATTTTTAACGATTATTACATTTGGCTTTTATGGAGCCTGGATGCATATCTCCCTTAGAAAATATGTTATGAATCGTATTCGATTCGGTGATATTGAAATCAAGTATTTTGGGACGGGAGATGATTATTTCTGGATAAATTTTAAGAGCTATTTTTTTACCCTATTCACCTTGGGGATTTATTTTTTCTGGTGGAGAAGTGAACTATTTGCATTTCATGTTGATTATACACGCTTTTCTAAAGACGACCAGGTGATTCGATTGAAATCAACCGCCACGGGACCTGATTTTTTTAGCCTGTATATTGTCAATTTCTTAATCTTGATTTTTAGCCTCGGTATTGCCTTTCCATTTGTAGTGAACCGGACCATTGAATTTTATGTCAATCATATTCAGGGGATTGGCAACATTGATCTCGATCGCATTACACAGACGGAAGACGATCTAGTCGGCGCTGAAGGAGAAGGGTTGTCCGACCTCATGGACATTGATGCACTTTGATATGACCCCAATCTATGCGTCCTATTTTGACGGAGAATCTTCATCGCCCAGATCAGCTGAGCTTGAATTTGATCAGGAAAGAGCATCTTTTAGATTTAATACTTCCAAAGTACATACCTACGAATGGCCCCTACAATCCACCACGATTAATTCATCCAGGGACCAATTGATTCTAAAATTTGGAACTGCACCACAGCAATCTTTAAAGATCACCGACCAGCAATTTATAGCTTATTATAAACAGGTCATTCGACCGCGCAAAAAACTTAGTTGGCATGATCGATGGGTTCAGGCAGGATTTAAGGTTCATCTGATTTTGGCTTTAGGAATTATTGGGTTTGCAATAGCAGTGTATTTCGTAGGGATTCCCTATGTGGCTGACCGCGTGGCCGCGCTTATCCCCATCGAATACAATAAAGAATTCAGTGCTTCAGTTTTAAAAGAATTTGACTTTAATGCAAATATCGATAGTGCTAAGACGAAGATATTGAACGATTTTGCGCAGCTTTTGGATCTTTCCATAAATGAACATTTGAATTTTACAGTTGCCAATTCTAAAGTAATTAATGCTTTTGCACTGCCGGATGGAAATATCGTGGTCTTCTCCGGATTATTGGACCGCATGAGAAGCCACGAAGAATTAGTAGGGTTGATTTGCCATGAGGTCGTCCATGTTACCCATCGGCATTCTATGAAAATGGTTTGCCGCAATGTGGCGGGATATCTCTTTATTTCTTTGTTGCTTAGTGATATCAATGGCATGGCGACAATTATTGTGGATAATGCACGTAGTTTTCAGTCTTTGTCTTATTCCAGAGCCTATGAACGAGAGGCGGACACAGAAGGAGTACAATTAATGCTCAAAAACCACATTTCACCTGTGGGAATGAAAAACCTTTTGGAATCTATAAATGAGCAAAGCAAAGGATTATATATACCTGAGTTTTTGCTTACTCATCCCGTGACCAAGAATAGAATCGAATCTGTCAATCATCTCCTCCAAGATACAATATCCACCTCTGTACAGAATGAACAATTAAAAACATTGTTTGCGACATTGAAATCTCCAACAGAGGAGTAAATAGCTGGAGGTGTGACGAAATGCAGAAACGTATTAAATTTTGATGACCAAAATGCTAGGCATTTACAAACAAATAATCATTGAGCTCATCCTAAAAACAGTATGGTTCGTGGAACTCTGTATGCTAAAACTGAACGATTCATAAAAA
>JAYSTG010000657.1:0-6590 GCA_043719965.1 Saprospiraceae bacterium
TAAATAAGTGTCAATAAAATTTTCCAGTCAAAGTACAGATAAAGCGGGCGTCGGTGCAAAAAGAGCGCCATGAAATCCTCCTGCAAACCAATGTTGATATATTGATTTTTTTTCACTGAGCTCTATTAAGGAAAAAGGAGCGAGCTCAAAATAAGCTATCCTCCCTACCAGTGTTTCTGTGTTGGATTTAATTAAATCTAATGACGCCGAGCCTGTCAAGATAAATCTCGCTGGTCTTCGATCTTGATCGACAAGCCAACGTATTAAAGGCAACAAACTTGATATACGCTGTATTTCATCTATGATCACGCATTTATCTTTATGCTGTGAGAAGTAAAGTTCTGCTTCTGATAATTTAAGAAAATCACTTTCCTGCTCGAGATCAAGAAAAAAAGTTTTTGTTTCTAAATCTTCCTGTAACGATTTTGCTTATGTAGTTTTCCCAACCTGCCTAGGTCCAAGGATACCAACGACTGGAAAAAAACCTAAAGCTTCTTTGATTTGAGGAAGAATAGTTCTTTGAATCACCTGATAAAATAAGGGTTTATTTTAATACAACCTAGTAAAAATATCAATTCACTGATATTTTTACTATACTATTCTATTATTCTTATTATTGCAAATAGGTCAATTATTTTCTTTAAAGTGTTGACATTCAATAATTAAATTGAACAATCTTTATTTCACGATGTCAGATCGATCACCTGATAGCTCATACTCTGATTTTATATATCTGGTTCTGATATCTTGAAGAAAGGTAAAAAGATTTTTTATCCCCCCTACGACTTATAAAACATCCATTTCGCCAATTCCTTAAAGCTAGCCTTTTTACCATACATTAAGATACCTGTACGATATATTCTAGCAGCAATAAATGCAAAGAAATAACTCGATAGACCCAAAATGACCAAAGAGGTCAAGGTCTGCCACACCGGAGGATCAAATGCTAATCGAGTCGGCATCACCATCGGAGCAAAAAACGGAATGAAAGAAGATATGACGGCAAGCTGACTGTGTGGCGCTCGTATAGCCCCCATAGCAATATACAAGCCCATGACGATCAATAATGTGACTGGCAATAGCAGTTGTTGACCTTCTGCTTGGTCATCCCCTATTGCGCTGCCAATAGCAGCACATAAGGATGCATATAAAAAGTAACCAAAAACAAAAAATAATAAAAATACGGGTACGATAAAGATCCAATTGATCTGACTCAACTCCAACATGATATTTTGAAATCCCATATCACCGGCTTGAGCCATAGCATCTTCCATACCGGGAGCTCCAGACATTTGAGGTTTCAATATATTTTTCCCAAAAAACAAACTCGTGATGATACCTGCCAAGGGCATGAAAATGATCCAGATCAATAGTTGAGTAAGTCCTACAGCACCCACGCCTATGATTTTACCCATCATAAGGTCTATAGGTCTGACAGTAGATAACATGACTTCTACGATGCGAGTCATTTTTTCTTCCATCACGCTACGCATGACCATCATACCTTGTCCTAATACAAATATATACATCAGGAGCCCCATGAGGCCACCCAAGATTGCTCCCACCAGATTAGATGCTTTTGTTTGTTTTTTATCTTTTTTGAATACAGCTTGTTGATCGAGGTCGACATCTACATCGAGATTATTGATATCTTTTTCGCTGATTTGAAGTTTTTTGATCTTATAATCGCGATAGATGCTGGACATTTTGGATTCTATACTAGATGAAGTATTGATATCCAATCGCTCATCTGTATGAATTTTTAGTTTATAATCTACTACAGCGAGATCGTTAGGTGGATTGATTTCGATGACCGCATGATAGGTGCCCTTTGCCATTTCACTTTTGAGCTCATCTATGGATAAAGGACTGATGACATATTGGATATCTACATTTTTACTCACGATAGAGTCTGTAATCATATGTTGAGGGTCCGATACAGCAATGTTGATCTTCTGTACCGTCTCCCTGCTCATGACATATCCCACGATGACTCCAAATGCCACGATGGCAAGCGGGACTAATAAAGTCAGCAGGATAAATGATTTTTTGAATACGCGGGTGGTGTATTCTCTTTTGATGATTAACCAAAGTTTACTCATACTTGATTAGAGTTTTCTACTGTTTTGATAAATATTTCATTGATACTAGGGAAAATCTCTTGAAATGATATGATCTCAATTTTTTCATTCAAAAAATAATGTAATAGATCAGCTGAAGTCACTTGATAGAGCGGTTGGAAACGGATCTTTCTACCTTGACGCAGAGTTTCATTAAAATCATTTGGGAAGGATCGCGGCAAATCGTTATCAGCGACCAATTCAAAAAGATGCTGTCGATTTGCTTTTCTGATTTCTTCAACATTGCCTTCTAATACATTTTGTCCTTTATTGATGAGAACCATACGTTCACAGATCTCTTCTACCTGTTCCATCCGGTGAGTAGAGAAGATGATGGTAGTACCTAATTCTTTGAGCCTTTTGATCTCGTCTTTGATCATATTGGTACTTATAGGATCCAGTCCCGAAAATGGTTCATCAAGGATTAGAAGTTCGGGTTTATGAATAACTGTAGCGATGAATTGAGCTTTTTGAGTCATACCTTTTGACAACTCCTCGACCTTTTTCGTAAACCAGGACTTCATATCCAGGCGCTCAATCCAGAATTTAAGCTCTTGTTTGGCATCTTTTTCACTGAGTCCACGGAGCTGAGCGAGATAGATCAAATGATCCCACACTGTCATTTTTTTATAAAGTCCTCGCTCTTCGGGCATATACCCTATTTGCGGAGGGATCGTGTCATTCACGCGCTTATCGTTGAGAAAAATATCACCCGAATCAGGGTGTGTAATACCTGTAATCATCCGTATAGTCGTCGTCTTGCCGGCGCCGTTAGGCCCAAGCATACCATAGATGCAACCCTGAGGTACGGAAAAACTGACTTGATCGACAGCTTTATACTGCTGATAAGTCTTTGAAACTTGATTTAGAGAGAGAATGGACATGTAGGAATTTTAAAATTCGTGACAAATATGAACCGAGCTAGATAAAACTCATATGAAATTAGACTAAAATAACAATTCAGCCCCTTGGGTGATCGATAAGTAGGTATTAATTTTTTAAAAAGATAATTCGTTCTATATGCCTTCCCATCATTAACTTTACTGTAATCACGTTAAAAACCTTACAATGTTGCGATCTTGTTTGCTGTTATTTTACATATTAAGTATTATTCCTTCATTTGGGCAAGTCAAAGCCCTGGTAGGTGGTACGCTCATAGATGGGTTTGGAGGCAAGCCTTTGCAGAATTCGGTTATCCTGCTCGATGGTGAACGAATCAAAGCAATCGGCACACTAGGGAATATTGTAATCCCATCTAATGCTGAAGTCATTCCTACAGACGGCATGAGTATATTGCCTGGACTCTGGGACATGCATGTCCATCTTATGATCAATGGCCATAGTGATTATACCCACTGGGACAAGACCTATATCAATTTATTCAAAGATGTGATCATGCCTTCATCTGCACATCAGCTTTTGATGGCGGGTGTCACCAGTGCACGTGATCTTGGCGCACCCTTAGAAGCCAGTATTGAAGTGCGAAACAAAATCAATCGGGGAGAAATTCCCGGTCCCACGATGTATATGTCAGGACCTTTTCTGCAACACGAACCTTACCCCGGCACTGAAGTCTTCCGCTGGGGTATCAAGGGTGTAGAAGATGCCAAAGCCAAAGTGAATAAACTGGCCAAAGCAGGAGTAGATTGTATCAAACTTATCGACCAGGATTGGATGACGATGGAAGAAGTAAAAGCTATTGTGGATGAAGCGCATCGACTCAAGCTCCCCGTAGTCGCTCACTCCCATAGACCGGAAGAGATACGACGAGGCCTCAAAGTGGGAGTAGATTGTTTTGAACATACTGGTATGGCCGCAGCCCCAGAATACCCAGACGATATTATACAGATGATCAAAGAACGCACTGCTCAAATGGCTCTGGGCCCGATGTTTTGGACGCCGACCGTAGAAGGTCTCTTTAATTATGAATACATGCGTGATAATCCTGAAGCACTGGACAATACTTCCTGGCATCTGGGCTTGCCTGATTCCATCATTAGGGATATCAAACAATCCATAAAATATCCAGGACGACTTTCTTATTTCCAAATCAATCCTATTCGTAAACCAACGCTTGAAAAAAAGATCAATCAATTAAAAAACGCCGGACTTGTATTACTGATAGGAACAGATAGCGGTATACCTATGAAGTTTCATAGCCAAAGCACCTGGAACGAACTCGATGTATGGGTCAATAAATTTGGGTTTGATCCAATGTATACCATTCGAGCGGCAACCTATTGGCCAGCTGTAGCGATGAAAGTAGACAAAGACTTCGGTTCGATCTCCGAAGGAAAATATGCAGATATCATAGCTGTCAAAGGGGATGTGCTAAGACATATCGGCCTACTTCAAGATGTAAAGCTGGTAATCAAAAAAGGGAAACGAGTAAAAGGATAAGTTTTTATTATCGAATAAAAAGAATAGTAGTTTTGTCGTACTTTTTGTATTGTTTAGTAGTTTTTTAACCAACAATACAAAAAGTACGACAAAACTTTCACATATTAACGAGTTAGCTGTAACCCTAAGACAACGACACCACAAACGAACAAATTAAAATGGCGACACCAAGAAAATCAAAAGCAATTCAACCTGAAAGAGAACCTACACAACTTACTGTTGGAAAAGAATTTTTCAAGCAAGCATTAAATGACAGAATTCAAATTGGGGAGGAAATATTAAATCGCCAAATCCAGACAAGAGAGCAACTTGACGAAGCAAAAAAAAATATAGCCGATTGGAACAGTTACAATTCTGAATTACTTAAACAATCGTTTAACAATGAATATAATGAGTATAAAAAATCCTATGACGATGCCAATTTCTATTATGGTATGCTTGGCGGTGGGACGAAAAATGAATTAGTAGAATTCAAGGAAAAACTTCAGAATAAATTGACAAACTTGAATCAGTTATTAGCCAAAGTAGACTTAATGAAATCACAAGTGTCCGAACTAACTCAAACGGCATCGCCTGCAACGCAAACTGACAAAGCAAATAGTAATAATGTATTCATAGTTCACGGACATAATATTGAAATAAAAGTCAATGTTGCTCGAACGTTGGAGAAACTTGGACTCAATCCAATTATTTTACACGAACAAGCTAATGCAGGTAAAACAATAATAGAAAAATTTGAAAAGCATTCTGATGTTGGCTTCGCAATAATCCTATTGACCGATGATGATTTTGGTAAAGCAAAAAGTGAGGACAACCTAAATCCACGTGCAAGACAAAATGTAATTTTAGAAATGGGCTATTTTATAGGAAGACTTGGACGAGAAAGAGTGTGTCCTTTATATACCAAAGGAGTTGAACTACCCAGCGACCTTTATGGACTGCTTTACACAGAAATTGATAGTTCAGAAGATTGGAAAATAAAAATGGCGAAAGAATTAAAAGCAGCAGGTTACGACATTGACGTAAACAAAATTATATGACGACAGAAAGAAGGGCTACAGCTAACAGCACATTTGCAACAGGCGGGGTTTCTCGCTCCGCAGGCAGTTTTGTGGTTGCAGAAAGTTCAGTGCTCCGCATGAACATTTGTGCTGAAAATCCCGCCCATCGCAAATCTGCAAACCGTTGTATGCAAGTTTTTTTTGCGACAGAATATATTTTGAGCAACAATTTTTTATACAACATTTGATTGTGGTTGAGCAGCAGTTCCCTGAAGATTTTTTTGTTCCAAAAAAGCAAAAAAAAACCTGCAATACAACATGGGGTTTTGTGCAAGCAGGGCTGGACGTTCAAACTTCAGCTGTTTGCATCGCTGTACTTTGGTTCCGGCTGGACGGAATTCTGCCCAAGCTTTTAGTTGTTATCTTGTACTTTTATTTCTTTATTGGGCTTCAGTTCCGGGCTGGACAAACAACAATACCCTGCCTGCACAAAGCCCTGCCCGTTGTGCGTCACCTTGAAACAATCTTGATAAACGAAAGCACGACAATAACAAAACAATAATAATTATATGCTGCTCTCATTCAATCAACATAAAAACTTTTTTTAATCTTTAAATTTAAAAACATGACGAACTCAAAAAATTGGCTGTCATTCGTAGGTACAGCCGTCAGAATTGTACTTTTTTTATTTGCCATTGTACTCAACTCGTCGGTCTTTGGTCAGGAAATTATAAACTGGGATTGTCGCGTTGAAGGTAGCAATGCCGGATGTCAAAAAACTATCAAAGCGCCTCCAGGAAAAAAAATAGTTAGTGTCACTGCAGCCTGTAACTTAGAATATGGCGCCGTTTCCAATCGCGAATTAGAATCTGTTGGTACTAATAGAATCAAAGTGGTCAAGAAATCTGATCAGCGTTGGTTTAAGCCCAATGGCTACTGTTATGTGGGTGACACCAAAATCTATAGTGGGGAAAAAACGATTGTTAGAGTAAATGGTGTTAATCAAATAGCCGTAGGTTGCTTTGAACACGATAAAAATGGTGGGGATTGCCACATAAGAGGGACCATA
>JAYSTG010000658.1:0-2509 GCA_043719965.1 Saprospiraceae bacterium
TTCTGTAGTTAACCCTTTGGCTTGCCAGGTCGTTTTTTTCTCTGCAAGTACTAAGTCTGCTGATTCCACCATATTAGCACCGATCACTGCACTACAATACTCAGGATGTGCCACTCCACAGTGATAACATTCTCTAAAATTTTCTGCAATCAGTTTCCAATTGGTTCGGAGCTCATACTTTTTTCTAAAGGCAACTTTGGCTTCATTAATCTTAAAAGGTTTTAGAAAAGGTGAGAAGTCTTTCCTCACCGTCTCAAAATCGGGAGGGTTTTGAGTTAAAGAAATAAATATAAAACCATCTACCACTTGTATGGGGATTGGGTGTAGACCATTTGCAGTTTTGTCAAAGTCTTCCGGCATGAGTCTTGCCTTGAACAATGAACCATCTGTATCGTATACCCATTGATGATAGGGGCACACTAATTTCTGAGTATGTCCCCGTTCTTCCAGACAGATTAAAGATCCTCGATGACGACAGGTATTGTAATGTGCAAATACTTCTCCATCGTAGCCTCTGATGATAATGACTGATTCATGATGGACTTTATAGACAAAAAAGTCACCCGATCGAGGTATATCTGCTGTCGTCCCGGCAAACAACCAATATTTTTTCCAGATATGTTGCCATTCAAAATCGAATACTTCAGGGTGTGTATAAAATGGTTGCTCCAAGCTATATCCCGGACGATACTGATCGATCAACTGTTTAATAAATGTGGTATTCACGATTGCATAGTTTTACAAAAATTAAATGCTTACAGTTTTTTATCCATAGCAAAACTAGCTGCACCGATCGCTCCGGCCAGATCACCAAATTTTGCTTTCACTATTTCTACTTTATTACCTCCTGGCCTCCATTCATATTGAGCCATGTATTCTTCTAAGGGATCGAATAAATCATTCCCAGCCTCTGTGATACCTCCTCCCAATATGATTAATTGCGGAGATAAGATATTTACTAAAGAAGCCAGCCCCATAGCTAATTGTTTTACAGACTTCAACCAGATAGCGATGGCTGATGTATCCCCTGCTTTATATGCAAATACTAATTCATGCGTGGATTTATATTTTCCGTTAGTCCGTTGGATAATCGTGCAGTTGCCGATACAATCCTCCAGGCTACCAGGCATACCCGTGATGTCTTGCTCGCCTTCGTCATGGATGACCATATGACCTAGATGTCCTGCTTTATTGAACACCCCCATATAGGGTTTGCCATCGATTAATATTGCACCTCCTACACCCGTACCGAGGGTAAGAAGGACCGCATGCTTCACATTTTTTGCTACACCAAATTTTGCTTCAGCCACCATCGAAGCTACACCATCATTTAATACATATGCCGGATGATTCAAATATTCCGACCAGGTAAAATTTTCAAGTCCTTGCAATCGATCGGGCATATACGCAATGGCTGAATAGTCGGAGTTGGGTAATCCCGGAGCAGAGATACCAATCTTCACAGCAGGTCGATCAAATTTAGATATCAAACCTTCAACCGCATCCGCTACTCGTCGCTTCCATACTCGATCATCCCCATCTTCCGTTGGAGTATACGATTGATGCAAGAGGTTGCCCTGGGCATCTAGAGCTATAGCCTTGATCCGCGTACCACCCAAATCAATACCTATGGTGATGTCTTGCATATTTATGTATGAAATAAAAAATTAGTAAATTAATTTCAACGTTAAAAATGGCAGTCCCTGATCAAACCATTGGCCATTTAAACTTACTTTTTAAAATTATTTTTTTGCCTGAAGCTGATGAGGCCCTGGCAGCTTCAATGATCTCCAATACGTGTAGGGCATGTTCTGCATTTATTCTTGGTTCTATATTTTTTAAGATGGACTCTCCGATTTTAGTGGCCCCTTCTTGCCAAACATATCCTTCCGAATCTTCTTGGTATAATTCGGCAGGCTTGTCCCATGAGTTGTCAAGATAGACCCCATTAGTCTCCCAATCATACCCTATGAGCCTCAGGTTGCCATAGTCTCCATAGATTTGGATAGAATGTAATTTTTGATCCTTTCCTACATGCCCATGCGGATCAAAATAGTTAAATCCACACATTACATGGCTGATCACATTTTTATCATGCATCATCAGGATATGTGCGTTGTCTTCTGCCTCCACTTTTATTTTACCTTTTTCATCAATGGTCCGCTCTGGATTGACAATACTCAGCATAGCCATCACTGATCTGGCAGGGCCTAAGAGTCCAGTCAAGGTAGCAATGTTATATACACCCAGGTCCGGCATACTTCCCCCACCTCTTTCATAAAAAAATGAACTCCAGCCTGGTCCTGTATGTCCATATTGTCCATGTGCACTAGCGACGCGACCAAGTTTTCCTTCTTGAATACACTTACTCATGAATACAAACTGAGGGCTATTGACGACTGCAGGAGCTCCCCAGATTTTAAGTTTTTTTGATTTAGCTAAATCCAACAAAGCTTTACCTTCTGCATAGGTATTAGCCATAGGTTTCTCACTCCATACGTGTTTCCCT
>JAYSTG010000659.1:0-2508 GCA_043719965.1 Saprospiraceae bacterium
TTGGCCATACGTGCTGTGGGTGAGGCCGCATTGGCTATGGTAGAAGAAGTGCGAAGACAATTTCGAACCATTCCCGGAATCATGGACGGTACAGGAACCCCAGAATATGATAAATGTGTGGCTATATCGACCAAAGCATCCATAAAAAAAATGATGTTACCGGGAGCTATTGCGATCATATCTCCATTGATCATGGGATTTTTAATGGGCGCTGAAGCTTTAGGTGGATTTTTGGCAGGAGCTACTGTAAGTGGAGTATTGATGGGGATGTTTCAGAACAATGCCGGCGGAGCATGGGATAATGCTAAAAAGTCTTTTGAAAAAGGTGCAGTAATTAATGGAGAAACATTTTATAAAAAATCTATTCACCATAAAGCATCGGTCACCGGAGATACTGTAGGTGATCCATTTAAAGATACTTCAGGCCCTTCTATGAATATTTTGATCAAATTGATGTCTATTATTTCATTGGTAATAGCACCTAGTTTGGCGCATATTCAGAGTAATAAAGCTATAAAACCAATTGCTCCTATTGGATTAGAACTTAAAATGAATTCTTCTAATCAAGAATTGTGGGTGGTAGAAAACAGAAAGTCCGAGACTTACTTTATTAGATCCCACTGATCAATTCTTTAACTCTGAAGATACTTTTTCTACCTGCTTCCATACTCGAAGTAGATTGCCGGAACAGATTTTAGCTATATCATTTTCGGAATACCCTCGTTTTAATAATTCATAAAGGATATTGGGATAGGCAGATACATCTTTGAGCCCCATGGGTAAGGAGTCACCGACACCATCAAAATCGGAACCGAAACCTACATGATCTATTCCTGCTAAACGTACCACATGATCGATATGGTCGACTACTTTTTGTACATCCGAATACAAAGAACGATGCGTACGTTCGAATTCTATAACGATTGGCTTCGCCAATGAGTCTTGCATCGTTAATCCTTGAGATTTGAGTATTTCTATGAGTTCATTTCTATTTTGATCGTTCTTTTTCTGGATAGAACCGTCCAAAAAATCTGATCCGAAATTAATCATGATGACCCCACCATTCATTTTGAGGGCAGCGATCATTTCATCTCCCATATTTCGTTCAAAGCCTGGAGTAAAATGTCTACATGAAGAGTGAGAGGCTATGACAGGAGCTTTGGTGATTCTTAATACCTGCCAGAAACTGCTGTCTGTAACGTGTGAGATATCGACCATGATACCTTGTCTATTCATTTCAACTACAACATCATGGCCAAATGGGCTCAGTCCATTCCAGGTGCGTGTTTTGGCATATGCAGCATCACAGATTTGATTGTCTTCAGAATGAGTCAAAGTGATATATCGGATACCCCGTTGATGAAAATAAGAGACATTGGATAAATCGTTTTCAATAGGAGCGCCATTTTCCATACCCATGGGTAAGGATACTAGTCCTTTTTTGAAATTGGCTTCAACTTCAGAGGTGGAATTACCGGCACCAAATTTATCAGGATGAGATGCTACGATACTATTGACCATATCGATGAGTCCGTCAGCATATTTTTTAGCTCCACCTTTCTGAAAAGAAGCCGGCACGTAAATAGACATAAATGGGCTGGATAATCCTCCTTTTTTAGCACGTACATAATCAAAATCTCCATCTTTACTTTCCACAGGAATGCCAATGAATTCTTTCGTAGGTCTGAAATTTTTTATTCCTAGTCTATATGGAAGATCAACATGTCCATCAACCAAAATATATTTATGAGCCAGTTCATTAGCTAAGGTACTAAGGCCTGTTTCATCCTTTGGTACGGGAGCAGGCGCGATGATGGTCGATTCTTTCGGTGTGGGAGGTAGGGCAGCGGGGGAGGAGGTAGTTTGCCGAATAGACTGACACGCAAACACTAATAATAGAGAAATAAAATATTTAATATAAGTCATGATCGCGGTCGACAAAAATTAATAATACTATCCATTCGAGTGTCAAAGGAATACATTATCTCAATAATGTAATTGTACCGCTTACTTCTTGTGGTGCTCCTTCACCGCATATATAGGTCATGCGATAAATGTAAACATCTGACGCTCCTGGAGATCCATTGACGAATCCATTCCACCCATTTGCAGGATCGGTATTGTTATATACTAGCTGACCCCATCTGCTGAAGACTAAGAGTTTAGTTACACGTAAAGAACCGTCACTGTAGTTGAAAAAATCATTTTTCATATCTCCATTAGGGCTGAATGCATTGGGGATTTTTTTCTTTAATTCTTCAGGATTGATACAAGGAATCACTTGTACTGTAATCGATGCGGCTAAAAGACAACCGTTGAGGTCGGTGGCCTCAAATCGATATACTACGGGCCCAGCAGCATTCGGTTTATGTTTAAGGGAAAGACTATTTTCTGAGTTTGCATTTCCATTAATGGTCCATTTGATACCCGTGACATTCGAGTTTATTCCCACTGCGTCGATCATAATATTTGTACCTTCATATATAGTACCTAGGGGTGTGCGTTGTA
>JAYSTG010000660.1:0-2507 GCA_043719965.1 Saprospiraceae bacterium
AGCGATCAACCGGGACGAATCTGGGAAACAAAGATTCAATGTATCTCTAGTATTGAGTGTGACTCCTATCGGTTGGCTAATGACAAAGATTGTATCACGCTCCACACAATTTAGTACCAAGCCCGTCACTACTATAGGCGTAGTGCGGAGTGGAGATACGATATACACATTTGGGTCGGATGTAGTCCTTACAAGGTCTGCAGGGTTCCAAGTCAATGTTGCCCCAAGTCCCTTGATTACCGGCAAGTTGAATGGCTCATTGGAGCATTGCCTGAAGGTATCCTGTGTCGTAGCAATTTTTACTACATGGTCGACTATGCTTAATCGAAATGTATCTGAAATTCTATTGGGGGCACTTGCTATGATGATTATTTGTTCGGCTCCTTCTTCGATACGATCGTTGAATACGGTAAGATCGAATATTCTAATGGAATCCCCAATGCTGAATATTATGGAATCAGGAGTATTCGTAGCATAGTCACCGCCTCGGGTAGCGGTGCCACTTAATGAAATTCTGTAAACCAATGAAGCTCTTGCAGCACTATCCAATTTGAATTGAATTTTTTCATTGTTTAGCAGTGCACAGATTTCATTTACTTCCCTGAGGGTACTTGCAAGGGAAACCTTAATCTTCTGAGCACTTGACTGAAGACTCCAGGCAAAAAGTAAAAAAAGTATAAATGATCTTGCAATTCTCATTGTAAGGATTTGTGAAAGTTTTTCAAAAATACACTAAATTATAACGAAATCTGGGCCTAAATAAATGCCATATCGATAGGTTAATTTATGCCCTCTATTTCTTTAACGTAACGCGGACATTTTCGTTTATAATTTTCGAAAGCTCTTGCAATTGATTGCCCACCCAGGCTTGGTCCAGATCTTCAGGTAACATTGGTATTGAATCAATTATTGGTTTAAAATTGATATAATCTTGCACGGTCAACCCCTGAATTTTTCTTCGATTGATAGCTTGCCGGAATCTTGACCCTTTTTCATCCGGCTCAGTATAGTTGTAACCCAAGAAGTCGATGGTGTGACCTTTTTTATTTACCCAATAAACATAAGCATCATCATGGATCATGCGATCATTGGGGTTGGGTTTGAACGTAATTTTTATTTTGTCATAGCGTTGATCGAGTATCGTGACTTCACCTAAATATTCTTTTACCACGGCTGGGTCATTGAGGTTAAATGGAAGGGCAAAAAAATAAAAGACCGCATTGACGGAATTTAGCAAACTATTTATTTTTTTGGAATCCAGTTTGACCATGATTTGACCTACGTGCCTTACAAAGACACCATTAGTCAATTCATCGTGGATGATGACACCTGCGCTATCCCAAAATCGTTCATATCGATATTTCCCATTCAACCTGGAAGATTTATAATTTCGGTCTCTAAACTTAAACTCTATAGTTGAACGGTCAAAAAGTTCACTCCCGTGTGCTTTACACGCTTGATCTATGAAGTGTTGTGCAGGATCAGTTTTAGAACCTGGTGTGCATGCCATGAACATAGTTAACATGATCATCACAAAAATTAATTTATTACCATTCAACATAATGAACTTTTTTTTAAACGTGATCTAAAGCAATTAATATATCTTCTTCAATATCGTCTATATGTTCCAGGCCAACACTAAATCGAACCAGGTTTGGTGTGATACCTACTGCTATTCGATCGATTTCGCTGAGTTTACTATGAGTGGATGAAGTGGGGTGCGTAGCGATCGACCGTGTATCTCCCAAATTTGGCGAAATAGATATCATGTCCAAATGATTAATAAATCGCAGGGTATCATTATAATCTCCTTTGATGCGCAGGCATACTATGCCTCCTCCTGATTTCATTTGCTTTTTAGCTAACTCTACCTGCGGATGATCCAGTGAAAAAGGGTAAATGACAGACTCCAGCTTTGGATGTTTTGAGAGTCGCTCTGTAAGTGAAGCAGCATTGATCACATGAGCATTTAGACGAACGGCTAAGGATTCTAATGACTTACTCATCACCCAGGCATTGAATGCAGATAGGGTAGGTCCAGTATGTCTGTTAAAAAAAGTAATTTGCTCTATCAAGTCTGCTCGGCCTACTGTAATACCTCCGAGTACCCGACCATGGCCATCTGTAAACTTGGTCGTAGAGTGGAATACAAGATCAGCGCCAAAGAGTATAGGTTTTTGAAGGACAGGTGTAGCAAAACAATTGTCAACAACTAATATGAGTTGGTGGGCTTTGGCAAGATCATTCGCTTTGGTTAAATCCGTAATCCATAACGAAGGATTAGAAGGGGTCTCCAAAAAAATCATCTTAGTATTTTTTTGAACAGCAACCGACCAACTATCGACATGTACCGGATCTACATAAGTACAGGTAATACCCCATTTTGGTAAAATGTTGGATAAAATTTGAATTGCTGATCCAAATAAAGCACGAGAAGCAATGATATGGTCACCGGATTTTAAAAGGGCTGCAAAGATTGAAAACACTGCGGCCATTCCCGTTGCGGA
>JAYSTG010000067.1:0-5647 GCA_043719965.1 Saprospiraceae bacterium
CGGTTACTAAGTGTCAGCATCAGGATTAAGCAGGATTAATAGGATTACCCGCATTTCAATAGGGTGCTAAAATCGGAGTAAATCCTGTAAATTCTATCAACCCTGCATCAGACATTTGCCTTACACTTTTTATTGAATAGACTTTTATATTCTAAATTCTTTGCTCCAAAATTTAATAACATGCCAACTTCCAGGTTATAAGTCTCCAAATAATTTAATCCTTGAGCCTGATTGGTGTCATCCATTTTGATTACCGCTTTAGCTCTACACTGATATTTTCCTCCACCAGAAAGTTAACTCATCGTGTACAGATATGAATCCCCTCATAGTGGATAGGCATTTCAAACTCTCGGATAAGGGAAATCCCTGCTTCGGACATTTCGATCTCCATAGCCCGTGGATAGATCACTTCCCGGAAGCCATTTCCTAAAGTCGAATGTACTTTAAATGCACTTTGAAGTATCTTTTCTGTGATGATCGTATATTTCATATTTCTCAATTAGCTGCCCTTAGATTTTGAAAGATTAAGGATTTCACCAGGTCCCAAATAAAAAAAGCCCAGCAAAATTTGCCAGGCCTTTAAATGTCTAAGTTAAAATATCTATTACTGATTACTAGTATTGCTTTTCTTAGGAGTAAGCACATTGGCTTGTTTTACAGGTACGCTTTCTTCGACAGGTTTTACTTTTACATTGCCTTTTATTTGAAGTACGTGGGTCACACCTTCTTCATTGGTCGTGATACTTACTGTCTTCATGATAGGGCCTATACGATCCGTAGCATAGTGGATTTCGATATCACTGGTTTCACCTGGCATGATAGGTTCTTTAGGCCAAAGTGGAACGGTACAACCACAACTACCTTGAGCATTTTTAATAATTAAAGGTTCGCTCCCGGTGTTTGTAAATTTTACTTTTCTGACGGGGTCTGCGTTTTGTAGGATATCTCCATAGTCTACCACATCACTTTCTAGTTTCATGACAGGACCAGAAGTTTTAGTTTCTGCAGGGGCCGTATTTTGAGCAATAGCCAACCCGCCGAGAAAACAAATAGATAATGACAACAGTATTTTTTTCATTGTTTTTTTAATTATTGATTACAAAGTTACTCTTTTGACGAAAGAATTGCAAGTTGGTTAAATAAATTCTGTTAAATGACTGTTAATCTTAGGTCAGAACGGAAAACTCCAAGTCTCGAAGGCGAATGGATTGATAACCAATTCTTTGGTACGATAATAGCCTTTTATGCTAGGTGTAGGTTTTGATTATTGGCAGTTATAGTCCTTCCTAAATAGATTATTTTCTATCATCAAGTCGTATCTTGTGGTGCGATTTTTATTAAAACCCATCCTGATGAATAAATATGCCCTTCAGTTGGAATTAGACCCCGGTATTCAGTCAGAATCTATGTCGATGGAAGATCGATTGATGCGAGATTATTGGATCTCCCTGGTCAGTAGAGAAGTGAGCCTCCTGGGCCGCAAAGATGTATTAAGTGGTAAAGGTAAGTTTGGCATCTTTGGTGATGGTAAGGAAATCGCTCAGGTCGCATTATCACATTATATAAAGACTGGTGACTTTAGATCTGGCTATTATAGAGATCAGACGATCATGTTCGCCTTAGGACTATGCACCATATCTCAATTTTATGCTCAGATGTATGCAGATTCTGAACACGACCCTTTTTCCGGTGGGCGACAGATGAATTGTCATTTTGCTACTGCATTAGTAGATAAAGAAGGTAAATGGACTGCCCATCGAGATCAATACAATGTCATATCCGATGTATCCTGTGTAGCGGGGCAAGTAGGGAGAGCGCTCGGACTAGCTCAAGCATCCAATATTTATAAACAAAATCAATCGCTGGATCCTAAAGAATTTTCCTACCATGGAAATGAAATCACATTTTGTACTATTGGTGACGCCAGTACTTCTGAAGGTCCGTTTTGGGAAACGATGAATGCAGCTGCAGTGATGCAAGTACCCTTGGTTATGATCGTATGGGATGACGGCTATGGTATCTCTGTCCCAGTAGAATATCAGACTGTAAAATCCTCTATAAGCAGGGCCCTTGAAGGATTTATTGGTGAACAGCCAGGCGAGGGTATTCAGATTTTTACTGCCAAAGGATGGGATTATACAGAGTTATGCGAAGTATTCGAAAAAGCTTCTTCCATCACACGGACCTATTCTACTCCAACCTTGATACATGTACAAGAGCTGACACAACCTCAAGGACACTCCACATCTGGATCTCAGGAACGCTACAAATCCAAAGCACGACTCGAATGGGAAAAAAACCATGATGGACTTATTATTATGGGCAACTGGCTTAAGGATATAGGCTTGCTAAACGAATCAGAAGATGACACCTTAAAGCATAAGGCCAAAGAACTGGTCAGACAAGGAAGAGATGAGGCATTTGAACAATGTTACCGTAAAGTCAAAGCAGAAATTCAGGTATTAATAGATTTATATAGACAGATACAATTACAAAGACCTGCTTGGGAAGTACTGATCCATCATCAAATCATGGATATCGAGCATCTTAGAGAACCTGTGATCAGCGATCTTATAAAGAATGTTCGCAAATTTCTGATTGCATTGCCAGATGGACTCGACCAGGAAATTGTAAAGCCATTGATAAGTTGGAAAGAAGATCAACTTAAGCCGATACACAGTAGATTTCACAGCCATCAAGTGAGTGAATCTGAAGCTGGGGCAATGCAAGTAAAAGGCATCCCTGCCACCTACTCATCAGATGCACCTTTACTCAGTGGATATAAAATATTAAATCAATATTTTGATAAGGTCATCTCAGCTGATCCGCGAGTCTATGCTTTCGGTGAAGATGTGGGCAAAATCGGAGATGTGAATCAAGGATTTGCAGGGCTTCAAACTAAGCATGGCGAAGATCGAATCTTCGATACAGGTATACGCGAGTGGACTATAGTAGGTCAAGCGGTAGGAATGTCGATGCGTGGGCTCAAGCCTATCGCTGAGATCCAATACCTGGATTATCTCATCTATGCATTGGCTCCTCTGTCTGATGATGTAGCCAGTATGCGGTATAGAAGCAATGGTATGCAATGTGCTCCCTTGATCATTCGTACTCGAGGTCATCGTTTGGAAGGGATCTGGCATTCGGGTTCACCGATGGGCATGATTATTAATTCATTAAGAGGTATCCATTTAATTGTACCTCGCAATATGGTTCAAGCAGCCGGTTTTTACCAGACTATGATACAATCCGATGACCCTGCGATCATCATAGAGTGTCTCAATGGATATCGACTCAAAGAAAGATTGCCTGACAATCTTGGCACATTTTGTTTGCCATTGGGTGTACCCGATATTATTCGTGCTGGTAAAGATCTTACTATAGTTACGTATGGTTCCTGCGTACGCATTGCAGAGCAAGCTATAGATATGGTACAACCGCATGGTATATCAGTAGAGCTCATGGATATACAAACGTTATTGCCTTTTGATATCCATCATAGTATAGTACAATCATTGAAAAAAACAAATCGAATCATCTTTTTGGACGAAGATGTCCCTGGCGGAGCGACTGCCTACATGTTGCGTGAAGTGTTGGAAGTACAACATGGGTATAAATATCTTGATGTCGCACCAGTCACCATTACAGCTGCTGCTCATAGACCACCTTATGGATCGGATGGAGATTATTTTTCTAAGCCCAATGTCGAAGATGTGGCAGAAAAAATAATGGAGATGGTGAAAGGATAATTTATAAGATGCTATCTATATAGAAAAGATAGGATCCACTTTTAGTAAATAATTTCGTTTCACTGTGTCCTAAAGCAAATACTAAACTTATTTTCTTTTCTTAGAGGATTTAGCTTTCTTGTTGAATTCAAGCGCAAGGCCAATCCAGTATTCAAAATCCTTTTTACTCTTCATGCCTGTTTCGTCAATCAATACATAGCCTATCATAGGTCGATGCGTAAAATCCATCGTCCTGCATCCTTGTTTTTCTACTGCAGTTGCATGAAACTCTGGGTCTATCCGACACATCATTTCATCTTTGATGATACCGATGCACATTTTATCATTATACATGAAGGTCAACCCACCCATCATTGGTTTTTCTTCAATGTTCTGAAGAGCACTTAGCCGATTGCGAATTTTGTCCGCTAACTTTTCATTATATGCCATGAGTGAAAGTTAAAGAGTTTTGATACATGTTTATTAAAATGTAGACCATTTTTTTATGATCAGAGGAGCCAAGTGGTGAAACTGTATGAAAAGATGATGCGTAATTTTTTGGCAGGATTGACCATATATTATAAAATTTTGTAATATATATGAATAATTCTATATTTGTGCGCTTGTATCAAATTCATGCCTAGATCTTTAGTCATCATACCCACCTACAACGAAAAGGAAAATATCCTACACATCATGGATGTGGTGCTCGGATTGCATACTTCCTTAGAGGTACTCATAGTAGATGACGGCTCTCCCGACGGTACAGGTGCTATGGTTAAAGATCAACAGACCCGTTCTGATAGGATTCATCTCATCGAACGATCTGGAAAACTGGGATTGGGCACTGCATACATTGCAGGATTCAAATGGGGCTTAGCTCATGGCTATGATTATCTCATTGAAATGGATGCTGACTTCTCCCATCCACCAGCCAAGATCTTGGAACTCTTGAAAGCGTGCGAGCAAGGGGCTGATATTGCCATTGGATCCCGATATGTCAGAGGCGGTAAGGTGGTAGATTGGCCTGTAGATCGATTGATCTTGTCTTATGGAGCATCATTATATGTACGTATTATTACCTGGATGCCAGTCAAGGATCCTACAGCAGGATTCGTTTGTTACAAAAGAAAAGTTCTGGAGACTTTGGACTTGGATAAAATTCAGTTTGTAGGGTACGCATTCCAAATCGAAATGAAATACAAGTCCTGGCTTAAAGGATTTAAGATCAAGGAAATTCCGATCACCTTCACAGATAGGGTAGCAGGGACTTCAAAAATGCATGGTGGCATCATTAAAGAGGCTGCATTAGGCGTGATCAAATTGAGATTTGGTCAAGCTTCTTGAGTTAGAATACACCCATCACCGTTTTTTTTAAAACAAACTTTTTGATTGAAATTATTTTGCTTTTTATATATATTAATTTTATATAGTATATTTAAGTATTTATATATCAATATATTGAATTAAATAATTTTCAATTAATATATTTATTTAATATGTAAAAAGCTTGATTATAAAGCAATAACACATTCAATAAAAAAAGAAAATATAAAATATTTTTAAAAAAAGTGGGTCAAAGTGGTAAAAAGTGGAACACTTGGTTTATATTTGAGGCACAAACCAATAGAGAGTGTTCCGTATCACAGGAGAATATCAAGGAACTATAGATGAAAAAGGTAGGATTAAGTTACCTGCCGGACTCGTCAAACAGCTAACCGATCAAGGAATAGCTCTCCATTTTGTTGTGAATAGAGGCTTTGAAAAATGCCTCATGATCTATCCTAAAATAGTATGGGATCTTAAGGCCACAGAAGTGGACCGATTGAATGTCTACGACCCCTTGCAAAGGCAATTCGTACGATACTTCTATAGAGGAGCCACTACTATCACTGGAGATGCAGCCGAGCGCATATTGA
>JAYSTG010000661.1:0-2505 GCA_043719965.1 Saprospiraceae bacterium
CACATTTCCATCTTTCAACCCTTTTGGGATGATCGCATAGACATAATCATCATTGAGTTTACTATCCCAGTCCAGGGCCATCTTACCTTTTTCTTTGTGAGTAAGGATAATGCGATAGGCATAGCCTGGAATATTTTCGTCAATGAATAATTTTTTTTCTGCAAGCGCAATACCCTGAGACACCGTAATGGGAATATTACTTTCTACTTCTTTCCCATACTTCATATATCGCAATTGTAAAGATGCCCTTACGAATCCCATGGTCTTTAATTCTTCGAGGTCTGCTTCAAATTGAATTGTGCGGGGTACCATAGGGCAAGTGAGGGTCACGCCTTGCCAGTCACCTTGTTGCCATTCCGGATTAGCTGGATAAAGCGTGCCTCCTCTCAGGCTCCATTGTGTTTTGTAATCGTAGAGATCGTTACTATTATCATCGCTGCGAGCATACGTGAATCTTGCAATCGCTCCTTTAGATTTAAGATGCTCAAGATCGATGGTAGCTTGCTCCTCAAAACTATTACCTGTACTTCTTTTTTTCCTTACATTAATCGTTACGTAATTCACTTCCTGTTCGAAGATGTCTTTTACTTTATTGTCAATGATAAAATTAATGTCCCGATGCTGATAAAATTTATCGTTAAGATTGACACTGCTTACACATTTTTTGTTGTTTTTTACCCCATCGTACCAACTTCCGACATTGCCCGTAAGGGAATGGTACATAGGCACGGTAATCCTTAATTTAAGATTATAGACTTCTGTCTTTCGGGATGACTTGGAAGAGAATTTCGAACTATTGAAGGAATAATTTACTTCTCCCTGATCGTTGATTTGTTTTTTAAGTTCAGGATCTGTAGTAGCATCGAGTTCTTTTTTATCTTCTGCCGCTTGAGGCTCCTCTTTATTTGCATCAGATATGGATTGCATGAATACATTCATAAAGCTTGATATTACATCATCTGCGATTTCACTTTCTGTGACCGTTTTGTCTATTCTGATATCTATTGCTTTTGTTTCGCAAAGATAATCATACATGTATCGAGCCTCCGTCTCAGAAATAATTTTTTTACCAGTCTTATCGTGTTGCCACCACTCATCGATTTTAAATCCTAAAAAATGCTCTTCATATTTTACCCATATTCTTTCATCTTCTTTTTTTAACCCTTTGGATATGCTTTCAAATGATTCTTGAATCTTACTCCAGTTCAATATGATTTGTCCATTTACGGCCGGATACAAGACATTGTATTTAAACTGTAATTCCAGAGATAAATCGGCAATGGATCGATTTTTTTCAAGAGTAGTAGCAAACAACTGTGCTGATATTTTATCCATTTTAGACGCTACGGCGGTTTTGCCCCCTGGCACAGTTGATGCTTTGCCTGAGGTAATGAGCCTGGCGCTTTTGTCATCGCTCAACGTAGCAGAGATCACTCTAAAACTTCCACTCTCGGTTGCGCTGACATCTACAGGGCCCATGATTTTGGGCAGATTTATACGACCAATGACCGTCATTTTTGGTTTAAGTTTTTGGATAAGTTTATCGGTAGCTTCTTTTAGCTGCCCAGGAGATAGTCCCCATTCGGTAAGAAAGTGGAGGATGGCGCCTTGTGCTCCGCCTGCATCGACTCGTTCTTCAGTAGTATATTTAATAAATAAGAATTCAGGTGTTCCATCTGGTTTTTTTCCGAGGTGGAGATTGGTAGGTAAATAGTAATAATCACTGGATAATTGGTCACTCAGGGAAATGGCTTTGCCGTATAATATCAGATTGGTTCCATCATCCAGTGTGATTCCGACTTTATTATTATAGTCCAGGATCTGTCCAGTAAGACTATTGCTAATAAAAGTTAGTACTAAAAGGAAACAGGTTAAGAAAAAAGTCTTCATATAATGCTGATGTTAAATTGAATTCAAATTAATTTTTAGTAGCACCGGTTATTTCGAGTACTTGTTTAAATTTATTCAGGATTTGCTGTTCCTTGGATATTTTTCCATTTTCATTGGTAGCTGTAATGACGGAAGCAGCATTCAAGGCTATTTTAATCCAGTCTTGTTTTTTATCTTTCAATTCTTTGGGTAATGTTGCATAGATATAATCTGTATTAATCTTGGCTTCCCACTGCGTAGCCAATGGCCCCAATTCCTTGTCATGGAAGACAATTCGATACGCATAACCCTGATTATTACGATCTACAAAAATCATTTTTTCAGCAAATGCTTCAGTACCGGATATGTTAATATTCATATTGGATTCAATTTCGTTTTTAAATTTCATGTACCTCAATTGTAAAGTGACATTTTTTATTCCTATTTCTTTCATATCCGCAAGATCTGTTTCAAAACGAACAGTTCGTGGTTTTACAGGAGGCGCCTCAAAATAAAATCATTTCGGAAGAGACCAAAGAGTTGGTGCGAAGTCTTTTGTTAGAGAGACTATCTCTCCGAGGCATTTGCCGAGTAACGAAAGTTAGCCTTTCGTGGTTATTGAATTTCGTTAAGGCT
>JAYSTG010000662.1:0-2500 GCA_043719965.1 Saprospiraceae bacterium
TTTGGCTACGAGCTAAGTGGTGTATATATGAATCATGCTAATGCAGATAATCCATATCAGTATAATGGCAAGGAGAAGAATGATGATCATGGAATAGGGTTGTATGATTATGGAGCCCGATGGTATGATGGAAGTATTGGAAGGTTTACGACAATTGATAGATTTGCTCCAAAATATGCAAGCCTGACCCCATATCAATATGGGGTGAATAATCCGATCAAGTACATAGATGTGAATGGTGATAGCTTAAGAATCAATACCGGCGGTGGAAATTCTGCCTATTACAACAATGGCTCATTAACCAATAGAGATGGATCTCAATATACCGGTCCTGGCACAAAGGTTAGAAAAGATGGTTCTGTTAGATTGAAAGGTGATTTAAAGGCCACAGTAAACTCCTTGAACCAAATTTCATCTGGAGGTGTTGCTGGTAATGAATTAGTTTCAAGTATAGTCGGCAGCACAAATACGATAACAATTAGTAATGGCGAAGTGAATCAAGCTCAAGGACTAAATGTATCATTTAATCCTAGCGATAATGATGGTGGATTAGATGTTAATGGCGGAATTGCTCGACCAGCATTCATTGGTTTAGCCCATGAATTAGCCCATGCCTTGGATTATAATAATGGTACCATTGCAAGAGGAATATGGTTTACTACTGATGGCGGAAGTAAAGTAAGAAACGCAGAAAAATTCGGTTCAAATTATGAAAATCGAGTGCGGTACGAAAATGGTGTGCCATTAAGGGCTTACTACAGCGATAGCCAATATGATCCAGCAGCATTGTTAAATGGGACTTCAAGCAAGTATCCTTCCAACTATTACAATGCAAAAGGAATAGAAAGAAGAGCAATTATTTCAGTGACATCAATATCTAATCAATGAAATTTCTGTTAATAGTTACGTTTTTATTAATGGTATTTTATTCGCATGCTCAATCAGAAATGATAAAACTTCCAGCTTTTTTTGATGGAAATGGCGTGAAATTTTCGAAGGAAAACCAAGGAAAGTTAAGCTTTCAGAATATTGGTATTCTTTTCACTCCATCTGAGTCGGATATAATCTCATTTGAATCAACCTTAAAATATTTCAGTTTTAAGGATACAAATCTTAAACGGTTTTATTATAGACAATATGTTGGGTTCTTAAAAGAAGACAAAAAATATTTGTTAATTCATATGATGAACTTTAAAAAGCGAAAGTTGGCTCTTCAGAATTTTAATGGATGGGAAAATGATTTAGTTATTGGACTAGGTGATTTTTACGAAAAAAATAGCTCTATCTATAAGTATGACATTAATGAGAAACTGATTGGAATATATTAATAAAGCACCTAAAGTCAATTTTAGAGTCCTAAAAAGCCTCTTATCGCGGGGCTTTTTTACTTCAACGCATACGACCTTTTATTTTTAAAATCCCTAATCAATGCATCCAGCGTTACAAAGATGTGATCCTTATCTCTCTCAGGCAGCTTAGTGACTTCCTGGACACGATCCAGAGTTGCTTTATCGAGTTCGATATCCGAATTGCCTGTGAGATAATCTAGGCTTATTTCAAAAGCCTGAGCGATTTTTACAGCCATTTCAATGGTAGGGCGCACTTCGTTGCGTTCATATTGACTATAGACATCACCGTTGATACCAATATTTTTACCTACCTCGGCCTGAGATAGGTTTTTCCTTATTAAGTATACCTTCAAAGCATGTATCACCCTTATCGAAGATCCCGGATCGAATTAAATAAGCATCAGCATTATGATCGATGCTGGCTCTCTACCATTAATCAATCCGCGCTCGGTAGTACGAATATCGCCATTTCCACTTGCACCAGCTTAACTAAAATACTCAATAAGTAAGGGTGATATCACCGTATTTGGTGCGGACCGACCCATCCGAGGTAGTATACAGAATCTTGTACACATACACTGCTGGAGGACAATCCTGGCCTTTGAATCGACCATCCCATACTGGAATACCGCCGGAAATAATTGGTATAGCTTGGAGTTCTATGATCGTGGTACCCATACGATCAAAGATAGAAAACCGATCAATACCGACGACCTGAGGAGCAGGGAATATATGCAATTGAAGATTGACATCTGATGAGCCTACCGTCTTAAATACATTAGGCACATAGACATTGATCTCAGGATCTACTAAGATGCGTAGACTATCTCTGACCATACAGCCATTGACATCGGTCGCCTCTAGAATATACAAACTACTCAACGTGGGTGATGCGAATGGATTGACACAATTGATGCAGGAGAGGTTGCTTTGTGTAATCCATCGATAGGAGGCTATATTAAAATTGGAAGTAATCGCGATGGGTATTGCGTCTCCAAGCTTAATCGTACGATCAGGACCTAAATTCACCCGCAAGCCTGAAGCAAACGGGCTAAATCTAACTTGTGTAGAAACGACACAACCCGCACTGGATCTGAGCACGACATTAAAGGTATCTGAAGGCAAATTATTAATACGGATTGGAAAAGATT
>JAYSTG010000663.1:0-2493 GCA_043719965.1 Saprospiraceae bacterium
TTTTGTAGAAAAATAAAAGCATATAATCTTGCCAATTCGAGACTAAATACTCCTGCCATTTGATACAAGGGTTTAGATGGATTCACTAAAGGGCCGAGCATATTAAAAAAAGTTTTTACCCCTAAATGTTTTCGAATCGGTGCAATAGCTTTCATAGCTGGATGAAATAATGGAGCATGTAAAAAACAAATATTGCTTTGTTCCAATTGTTTCTTCAAAAGATCTAAATCATTTGTAAACTTGTATCCAACGGCTTCCAATACATCCGAGGAACCACATTTTGAACTCACACCATAATTGCCATGTTTGGTCACTTTATGACCTGCTCCTGCGACTATGAAGGATGAAAGCGTTGAAATATTGAATGTATTTTTATTATCGCCTCCTGTACCACATAAATCTATGGTAGGCAGTCCTTCAAAGTCAATCGGTACACATAATTCAAGCATAGCATCTGCAAAGCCCAATAATTCATGCTCCGAAATGGATCGCATCAGGAATACTGTAATAAAAGAAGCCACTTGAGCTTCATGGTATACTCCCTTTGAGATATTGATGAGTACCTCTTTAGCTGCTTGCCGATCTAATTTCTTTTGTTCGTAAAGATAGGTTAGTGTTTTTTTCATGATTTACTATTTTAACCTGGCTTTACTTTCATTTAAAAAATTAGCCATTATTTTTTTACCATCCGGGGTTAAGACCGATTCCGGATGAAATTGCACTCCTTTTACATGGTAAGTAGTATGACTCGCTGCCATGATCATACCCAGATCATCTTCCGCGGTAATATTTAATTCTTTCGGTAGTGTATTTTTATTGACCACCCACGAATGGTACCGGCCTGCTTGAAACGGGCTTGGTAAACCAGTAAAGATGGTTTCCTGCGGATCTGTAATCGTAACAGGAGTATGTACTCCATGATATACCTGAGAGAGATTGATTAAATCTCCGCCAAAAGCTACTCCGATGGCTTGTAATCCAAGGCATACTCCGAAAATAGACTTGGTCGGTGCATAGGCTTTAATCACATCGAGGATAATCCCACTGCCGTCTGGCACGCCGGGACCAGGTGAGATAAATATACAATCATAATCCTCCACAAAAGATATGGATACTTCATCGTTGCGAACAACTTTTATGGATTGACCAGTAAGTTCGCGCAAATATTGAACTAGGTTGTATGTGAACGAATCGTAATTGTCTATCATTAATATCTTCATATCGTTTCGGCTTTGGTTAAGGCTGTCCGTAATGCACCTAGTTTATTATGTACCTCCTGCAATTCACTTTCCTCTACAGACGATGCTACTATACCTGCACCGGCTTGGTAGTGTAACACATGATCTTTGCTTAGGAAAGACCGAATCGTGATGGCATGCACCAACGATCCATCAAAACCAGCAAAACCAATAGAACCTCCATAAAAATTGCGCGGTTCAGCTTCGTAGGATTTGATCAGCTCTATAGCTTTATATTTTGGAGCGCCCGATAAAGTACCAGCCGGAAAAGTATCACCAAATACTTTAAACATATTGTACCCTGCAGTCAACGTGCCCTCTACATTAGATACTAAATGTATGACATGGCTGAAATATTGAATCTCTTTAAGGATTTTCACTTCCACTTTATCTGAGTGAATACCCAGATCATTGCGAGCCAGATCTACCAACATGATATGTTCTGCATTTTCTTTTGGATCTACGGCAAGTTCTTTGGCACGTTGGCGGTCTTGCTCATCATTACCAGTCCTTTTATAGGTGCCCGCTATGGGGTTGACTGTAGCAACGCCGTTATGGATGACGAGTTGAGATTCTGGCGATGATCCAAAAATTCGATAATGCCCCATATCAAAATAAAATAAATACGGTGAGGGGTTGATAGATCTTAGCGCCCGATAAACATTAAAGTCATCCCCTGTGAATCCTTGTCTAAATCTACGTGCAAACACTACCTGAAATACATCACCAATCTGGCAATGATATTTGCCTTTAGTGACCAAGTCTCTGTATTCCTGATCAGTCAAAGAGCTACTTTCAACTCCTTTTATCGCGAACGTATGTTTCTGCACTTGTTCTCCTTGGATCAAAGATTCCAGTTTATCCAAATTGTTCTGATTTTCGAATAAACTATTCTCTAATAGATATAACTCTTCTTTGAAGTGGTCGATGGCTAATACATACCGATATAATATAAACCGAGCATCAGGAATATCGACAGTCTCAAGGCTGGGGTCAAACTTGAGCGTATCAAAATACTGGATGGCTTCAAAATTAAAGTGACCAAAGATGCCATTGGTAAGTTTATAAGCGCCATCTCCCTTTAATTCGAATTGATCCATGAAGGATTGTAAATATCTTGAGGCATCGTGTACAGTCGGCAAGCTATATTCTTCAAGATCACGACCAGGATATTGAAGATTGACTTTACCACCATGAATAGTCACACTGGCCAATTTACCTAAGCCAATATAGGAATGACAATTTTCAATACTTC
>JAYSTG010000664.1:0-2486 GCA_043719965.1 Saprospiraceae bacterium
GGGTTGCCACCTGGGCCCATATCCATAGCTTCGGTAGAAAGTATCGATGCCGTCTTAAATGCACCTGAAAATGATCTTTTGTTTTTTTGTGCAAAACCAGGCGCTGTGGGTCAACATAACTTTGCTGCAACATTGGCATCACACAATGCGAATGCTAAGAAATTTCATCAATGGATGAATGAGCATGAATTGAAATAATTTTTTTTTAGTATTCAAGTTCTGTGTTTTTGTAAACTATTTTTACTTTTTCAGATTTGATAGCTGATCACTATCTTAAAGGCAATAAATTCACAGCGTGCAAAAGAGAAATCTCTGGTTGATTCTATTAAATATTGGACTCCTCTTCTTGATATCATATCTGGACAAATCAAGGTTGGTATCAGTTGAAGATCCTGAGCTCCTGGTTTTGATAAAAAAAGTCAAGGCCCTTCCGACCAAAGATCATTTGGAACAATTGAATGTAAAAATCAGAGCGATCTGGACACATAAATGTTTCTCCTGCCATAGTAGTGAAAAGATGAAAGCTGATCTCGCATTAGACACTTATGAAGGTGTCATGGCTGGTGGAAAGGACGGAGAAATATTAATTATTGGGAATTCTGCCCAAAGCGATATCATCCGCAGATTAAAATTACCTCAAGGACATCATGATGCCATGCCTTCAAAAGGTGTACCTCTTTCTCAACTACAAATCAAAGCGATTGCTCTATGGATAGACCATGGTGCCGTGTGGGCTGATAGTACTATTAAACTATTTTATGAAGCTCCTCTAAAATTGTCAAAACCGGATCTGCCCCCAACCTCCCCCGGCATAACTCATCCAATCGATAGAATAGTTCAAGATTATTTTAAAAGTTTAAACATAAAAAAATGGCCGAAGCTTATTGATGATCACCAGTTTATTCGAAAAGTTTATCTGGATATTACTGGGCTTTTACCTACCCCTGCTGAGGTAGAAGTCTTTTTATCTAATTCTAATCCGAATAAAAGGAGTGAACTGATCACAAATTTATTGAATAGAAATGAGGCTTATACTTTGCATTGGATGAGTTTTTGGAATGACTTACTGAGAAACGATTACAGCGGTACTGGCTTCATCACTGAAGGTCGCAAACAAATTAGCGAATGGATTTATCAATCGCTATTAAAAGATAGTTCCTATACTACTATGGTGCAAAGCCTTATCAATCCTAGTCCGCAATCTGAAGGATTTATCAAAGGTATTGCGTGGCGAGGTGAGGTCAATTCAAGCCAAAGTTTAGAGATGCAAGCTGCTCAAAATGTTTCACAAAGTTTATTAGGGATGAATCTTAAGTGTGCATCCTGCCACAACAGTTTCGTCAATAATATTTCATTGGAAGAATCTTATGGGTTTGCAAGCATATTTGCGTCTAAGCCCTTGCAAATGCATCGATGTGATGCTCCTACCGGAAAATACATCCAACCCAAATTTATTTATTCCGAGCTAGGGCAAATAAAATCTGATAGCCTTAAAGAGCGATTAGCGGAATTGGCATCTTTTATTACCAAACCAGAGAATGGAAGACTATATAGAACAATAGTCAATCGAATCTGGCATCAATTGTTTGGCCGAGGGATCATAGGTACATTGGATGATCTGGATCAAAAAGCTTGGAGTCCCATACTCCTGGATTATATCTCCGCAGAATTTAGAGATCAAGGAACATCCCTTAAAGCATTGTTGACCCTTATCCTTACCTCTAAAACATATCAATTGCCATCCGTCGATTATGGAAGTGAAGAAAGTCTGATAAAAAATACTTTTTTATTTAAAGGCCCATCTTATCGCAAATTACACGCAGAACAAATAGCAGATGCGATCAGCCAATGTATCTATCCGATGTATGATGGAGTTTCATTTGACCCTGAAAATAGAAAATTACCTGCTTTTTGGATTTGGCATCATCAAAAGAAATTTGACAGAACCGTGCTTCCTAATCCGGGAAAAATCTATTTACGAAAATCATTTAATCTTAAAAACCGAAATGCAATTCGATCTGCCAAATTAATAGCTACGGGCTCAAATGCTTTGATCGTCCATATTAATGGAAATGAAATCCACAATAGTAACGATATAAGGAAATTTAACCCCATTGATATCTTGGAACAATTAAAATCCGGTCAAAACACATTGGCGATCGAGGCGATGAATGATGGTTTCATTGCTAAACCTGCAGGTGTATTATTACATGCCAGACTCATCGATAACCTTGGAGACACATCACACATCTATTCAGACAAAAGTTGGTCCTCTACAGATTCTCTAACAAGTGGTTGGAAGGGAATAAACTTTAATGATAGTCCTTGGTACAAAGCTCATTCCTATTCCAGTTTTCAACAAAGTCCATGGGGTAAACTCCTGAAATTTAACATAGATGGAATCAACCATGAAAAGTTGATACGATCATCTTTAGTCAAAGCTGACCCATTCCTATTGGCTTTGGGTAGGCCTACTCGAGAAAATG
>JAYSTG010000665.1:0-18948 GCA_043719965.1 Saprospiraceae bacterium
GGGTACAGTCCGAGTGTATCTATTAAGTCTTTCAAACTTCCTTTTGTCGGATAATCCCATCCTAAGAGCTTCAATCCTGCGCAATTTCCATACTGTATGGCATCAGATGAAAATCTTGTATTAGTTACCACCCATCCTTGATGAAATTTAGTTCCATGACCGGGTAATTTTAACCATTGGGCTTCCACATCTTTAAATCTTGCTTGTATATATAGTGGAATTTTCACATCGCTGAATGTACCGCGTTGATTATGGTATTTACATTCAATCATAAAATGATGATGATCTTTTTCTGCAATCACATCAATCTCATGATTCAAACAATGACCTTTTACAATCTCTCCCACTTTTACCATATATCCCTGATGCTTTAAAATCTCCGCTATATATTTTTCAAATGGAAATCCGGAAGGACCTAATTCCATGATAGCTTGTTTGAGTTTATATCTTGATGCCGAATGCCGTGAGTGCTTCTTTAACAATCCGAATGCTAACTGGTAAATTTTTTTCGTTGAGATATTATCGTAAAGATTTTTCTGCACCTCACGAATGATTTCGTTGATGGTATTTTCATCTGCACCGGAGCGCTGAAGAGAATGCCGAAGTTTATCAGAATTGAAAAGAATCTGCTCACCAGAAGCTTTTGTGATATTTATTTTTTTGTCTTTCATTTTTTAATATTGTTCTATTCAATCTAACTCTTTTTGTGTTTAATGATGAAATAAAGAGAAATAATTATTATCAAATAAATTTATTTATTTTTTCGGAATATAAGTGGCAAATTTAATTGCGGCTTCCAAGATCTGTTTTGTCATTAGTAACTCCATTTCATTCCGCGGTGAATATAGCATCATATAGGTTGAAGTCAATCTGCCATCCCCTGCAAGTCCATGAAATTCACCCCAACCTGCTTCTATTACTTTTTTTGCATCACTAGGACTCAAATAAGTCAGATGCATAGATCCATCACTAGGATGGATATGAGCTACTTCCCCCTGGACAGCTTTTATCATAGCAGCATTTGCGAGCATTGTATCTTTTAAAAAAATCGCTTTATTATTTCTTTCAAACCCGCTAGTCTGATAGTGTAATAAAGCAGGAAGTGTCGATACTTGATCGTCAAAGAGTTTAGTTTGTTTGGCGCGGATCATAGTATCATTATGTTGATCCGTTTGACGATGAGGTATAGCATAGGGCGCAATGATAGGCTTAGGTCCGATTCTTACTGGTAATTTTTTCAAAAATGACTTATCCTCTTTAGTGCCAATCATTGGGGTGATTCGAATTACATCCAATGGGTTTTTCATTCGCACATTCATTGCCTTTACCATTTGATAGCCTTCCAGCGTATGTGGCAATCCTCCTACTCCCAAGGAAACCCAGGACTTGTAATCTTTCCACTCCTCCTTAGTCAGCTGGGATTCAATAAATGAAATCACTTTCTGCTTTTGTGTTCCTAGCTTTTCAATAGCAAGCTCTACTTCATCACCTTCTATTAAAAACATTGGAGGCTTTTGTGCATTTCCCACTCCGGAAGGAGTCCCTGTAGCTATGATATCACCCGGCAGTAGAGTCATATGTTGGCTGGTGTAACTTATCAATTGAGCAACATTAAAAATCATATCCATCGTAGTAGCTGATTGTTTGGTGTTGCCATTTACTTTGAGCCATAGAGTTAAGGATTGTGGATCACCAAGATTTTGAGGTAACACGAGGTAAGGCCCGACAGGTGCAAAACGATCCGCGCCTTTGCCTTTATCCCATTGACCGCCATCTTTCTGAAGTTGCCATTCCCGTTCGCTGTAATCATTGATAACAGTATATCCCGCTATATGATGTAATGCTTCTGCTTCACTTACATAACTTGCTTTTTTACCAATGATAATCGCAAGTTCTACTTCCCAGTCCAGTTTTTTTGAATTTTTGGGGATGATGACGGCATCATAAGGTCCACACAAAGCAGTTGTAGCTTTAAAAAAAATTATAGGTTCTTTGGGTATAGTCAGTGAAGCCGCTGATGTGGCCCCTTCTTTGATATGCTCTATATAATTAAGTCCTATAGCGACTATTTTTGAAGGGCGAGCGACACAAGATCCAAATCGTTCGCTTGGTGATACGATAGCACATTTATTTAGATTTGAAATCAACCAGGCTTTTAATCTATGGATACCATCAGTAGCGAAAAACTTTTCATTATAATCTTCACCGAATCCGGAGACATCCCATCGGCTACCATCAGGATATTCTACTGCAGGCTTTTCGTTTTCAAAAGAACCGAAGCGAAATAGCTTTATGTGTGCAGTATCTCTTTGAGCAAGTAAGGTAATACCACTGCAGACTAATAAAATAAGTATGCCATTTTTCATTTCACTACGTTTAAAAAGAATTTTCGAGGCTCAAAATAGCCTAAAAACTGAATTATAAACCTGGTTTAAATAATGTGAGTTGTTTATAAAACTTTCCATACCTGTATTGTCACATGATCGGGATAACGAATTCCCGTGCAAATGAAGATGGAATTTTTCATCCAATAATACTTCCCAGTCGGAGCTTCAAACTTGGGTGTAGCTCTGAAATAATACGCTGAAGGAGGAACATACTCCCCTCTGGCCATTTTGGAAGTGACTGCCGGACTGGCCACTCGCATTCCGGTATTCATGATGTAAATAATCACACTATCCGTGGTCTTGATTTGATAATGCGCTTCCAACTCTACTGTGCCGTCCGTCCTGATATATTGCCAGTCAGCGCCTCCTTTTAAAACTTCACCGTTGAGTTCTAAGCCAGTAACAGTACCACCGATGATAGGGACTATTCTGCGCAAGCCTTTAGGGGTCTGCCCTACAAGTATGACCGGGTCTAATTTCACTTTTAATTCGCATAGGTATTTAATTAACACAGCGACTGAAATCACTAACTAATGACCACAGCGTGGTCACACTGCATTAAAGCAACACATCTAAAACTGTCTTGATTCCAGCGGAGTCAGACTATACTTTTCGATGGATTGATCATAAAGCAGCCTCAAAAAAGTCAAACTCTCTGGAGTCTTAGCGAACTTCCTGAGTTAGGTTTTAATAAAGGCAACTCCTCCGGAGTCATTCGATTAGTTTCTTTTAAAATGACCACAGCGTGGTCACACTGCATTAAAGCAACACATCTAAAACTGTCTTGACTCCAGCGGAGTCAGACTATACTTTTCGATGGATTGATCAACATAACCTTATGTTGACCTCAGAGGAGTTAGCCTAATCTTCTTTATATTATCATCAATTTTCCCCATAAGAAAAACGCTCTCCACCTCTTAACACTACATTGGATTGTTGTACAGTACTTGCACACCGCAGAAATTCATTTACACCAGCAGTATTAAATTCGAATAGATCATAGTGGCAAGGTATGACATACTTTGCTCCAATGGCTTTACCTAATTGAGCAGCTTCTTGACAGTTAAGATTGCCCGCTACTTTTCTGCTGGGATCATTGCCATTGATGGGTAGCAAAGCAATATCAATAGCAAAAGGCTTCAATAGCTCTTCCATCCCTTCAAACCCAAGAGTATCTCCACTATGATAGATGGTATAATTTCCAATTTGAATCACATAACCCATATTTCGACAATACCCCATAGCATCTCGCTCGATTTCGTTATGTTTGGCCGGAATGCCGTGAAATGTAAAATCACCTAGACTTACAGATAGACCATCAGTGAGTCCTATGGGATAGGCTGGATCACATTTTAATAGATCGGAGACAAATACTCGATTGGCTTCGGGTATGATTAATTTTATACCGGTATTGTTTTTTAACAAAGGCATTAGAGTCTCCGCATCTAAATGATCGGTATGATTATGACTAGAGGTGACGATTTCAATATTAAGAAGCAGATGAGGATCAATCACCAATTCGCTCATTCTTACGTGAGGTTTGTCTGTGGCAGCATATTTACGAGTCAAAGAATCGGACAAATATGGATCCAGTAAGATTCTTTTCCCCATCCATTGTATTAAATAGCCGCTCTGTCCCAACCACCAAAGATGCAAGCACTCATCCTCTATTGATATTGCATCGATATCGGCTAATAAGGTTTCGTCTTTTTGGTATGCAGGGATTAAGCTCATAATCCTGCTCTCACTTTTTGTGCACCTTTGACCATATTGATCAGTTTTTGTCGAGATGCCCATCGAGCAGTCTGACTCAATCCACAATCCGGGGCCACTGAAAGTCTTTCAGCAGGTACATATTTTAAACATTGGAGTATGCGCTCGACCACATCATCTACCGTCTCGATATAATAATTTTTTACATCGATGATGCCGACTGCTACATGCATCTTTTCAACAAAAGGTTTTAATAATTCAATTTCAGCAAATTCCCGATTGGCCATTTCAATATGAATTTCATCAACCGACAGATCCAGAAAATCAGGTAACATTGGTTTGATACTTCGATATCCCACCGGTCTACCTTTAAAATTACCAAAACAAAGATGTGTACTAAGATTACATTTACCGACGATGGGTTTTACCGTCCTATTAAAGATGTCTACAAATCGTTTGGTGTCCTCTTTATAAGCATAGCAAGACATAGAGGGTTCGTCTACCGTAATTTCAGTACAACCAACCGCTACTAAATCCTCAAGTTCTTTTTGAATGATGGGCAATAAAGCTTCAGTGATTGCATAGCGATCTTTATATCTTTCATTGGGCAATAATCTTCCACTCAGTGTATAAGGACCCGGTATACTGGCCTTCAAAGTCGGACCTTTAGGAACTAATTTTTTTAAACGCAAATATTCTTTGATAGTACCTAGACCATTGGGAGCTTTTAGTTCGTCGATGATATTATTTTTCCCCCGTTGATCATGAGCCGGTGGGCCAAATTTTCGAGTCTCGGTATCATTATTTTGAATGCCTTGAATATATCCATAAAATGAAAGATTAAAATCCAAACGAGTCTGTTCACCATCTGTGATCACATCGAGTCCAGCAGTCGTCTGATCGTGTATAGCAGCTATCACGGCATCTTCTATCATCTCCTCGATATCAGCTTTACCGAATTTGTCCATGTGTTGAACAGCAAATTCGAGCCAACCCGGAAATGGATAGCTGCCAACTACTGTAGTACGAATAGGAATCGTCGATTTCATAATAAGATGATTTTTAAATTACTTTTTTTTAGAAAGGCCTACCTCATGATATAATGCAGACATTCGTTGAGCATGTTCATCGTAAGCCGACTCAAACAAAGCTGCTGCTTTTTCAGTACCGACTACACATGAAGCAGTCAGTACTTTTGGAGGTTGCCCTGCGAGTGTAAGTCTCGATGCCAGTTCGGCTTTGATACTATTGATGATGATGATACCACCGACTGTAGATCCTGGGGATACTGGCGTGTCCAATCCATCTACCCAGATCATAGAGTCTCCTGCAGGAGCTCCGGTATCCAATACCAGATCTGCAAAATCAGTCAATTTTTTTCCATCGGTTCGTTTGCTGATACTTTTATTTAAATGTTCCAGAGATACCAGAGCTACTACTTTGATACGGGATTGTTGAAAACATTCTGCCATTTCGATCGGTACGATATTGCATCCACTAGAGGAGACGACCATAGCAGTATCGATTTTGTCAAGAGCATAATTTCTAAGTATACGTTCTGCCAGACCATGTACATTTTCCAAAAACATAGCTTGACGCTGACCGTTTGCTCCGACTACATTATTGTGATAAGTGAGCGATAGTTCGACGATGGGATTAAATCCAGGATATGACCCATACCTCGGCCACATCTCTTCGACCATGATACGACTATGTCCTGATCCGAATAGGTGGACCATCCTACCTGCAAGGATACTGGTAGAAAACCAATCCGCTGCAAGTTGAATTTTAGCTTCTTGTACCCTGATTTTTTCGATGATCGAAGCGCAACGTTGTAAATACGTGGTAGTAAGATTCATACTATGCTTGATTAGAAAATGGGAGATTCCACTATAAAGATATGGTTTGAATGACCCAAGATATTATTTAGTTGGTATTTGACCTTCACTGATACTCCATCCACCATCTACAGCTATGATCTGACCGGTAGTAAATTTGGACAGATCGCTCATAAAATAGATAGCCAAGCCGTCCAGATCTTCCGGCTGACCTACCCGTCCACCATCCAGCGGTTGTTTGGTCTTGATATAGTCCATGATCGTATCGTTATGCATAGCTCGCTGTGACATGGGAGTTTCTACCAGCGAAGGGACGATCACATTGATCCTGATATTATCGGCAGCATAATAGGATGCTATAGATTTAGTAAATCCGATCACGGCAGATTTAGCAGCAGCATAAGCATGCGTAGCAAACAATGCCGGCGCCGGTGATACCCCGAGGATAGAGCTCGTATTTAATATACTTCCCGATTGATTTAGTGCTTTAAATTTTTTGACAGCCGCTTGATTGGAATACATCAGCGTATTCAGGTTGAGATCCAGCGTATAGTTCCATCCTTCCAATGTCAGTTCGTGCAAGGGTCCATCGCCCATCTTTCGGCCACTGCCTCCGGCCACATGATAGAGTCCATCAAAACCTCCGAATCGATCCATACAAAGATCGATAGCTTGCACGGCAGTATCCCGATCGCGCGCATCGGCAGCCAATACCTCTATCTGATTTCCTAACTGTTTTTTTGCCTCATCAGCGCTTTCCTTATTTCTACCTACCAGTATCAGGTGAGCTCCCAGACTTACAAATGCTTTGGCTGCAGACCAACCCATGCCCGTAGTACCACCGATAATCACTATTTTTTTTCCTTGCAAGGCATTGCCAGTCATTATACTACTGTTTTAATTCGGGTTTAAAAATAAGGAATGATTGGGACTCGGGCTTTATGCTGGTCGGATGGAAATTAGAATCGTAGTGGTCGAGCTCTTGGTTAATTCTATTCCTTTGATTATAATCTCTAATAGGTTGCATTGGATCTAGAATAATGTGCTCTTAGGTCGGGGGTTATTAAAGATGTTTATGTGCACCTTCTGTTCCTGCTTTGGTATCACCAAGCGGTAATGTATTACACATTAACTTTGGTGCTTCAATGGCTGATGTAAAAGGTTAAAAAATTTGCCTCACAAAGGTCGGTATCCTACCTTTGGTGAGGCATTTTTCATTATAATCAATGAAAGTATTCTTAAACATTTTTTGATTATTATCTTTGTTCAAATATAAATCAACACAATATAAAACGAAAAATAAAATGAAAGTAGCAGTTTGGGACACCTATGTAACTAAAAAAGATGGAAACATAATGCACTTTGACATACTTGCACCCATAGAAATTAAGGAGACAAGTGTAATCTATGATTATGGAAAAAAATATCTAAAAACAAAAGGACAAGATGGCCAGCCTTTGACATCAAAGGAATGTAAGTTTTGTCATGTAGAGACAAGTAGACCAAATTGGGAAGAGGCCATCACAAAACAAGGTTACTTTATTATTGAGATGGAAAATTGTATTTAATCTCTGCATCTGAAAAAATCGGCATTTGATTTAGGCTATCAAAATTCAAGTATTGAAAGTAAAATTGTTGTTTCATTAGAAAGAGTTTCACAAGCGTTTAGAGTATTGTTGTGGAACGAGAGTAAAGAATTTTCATTAAGTCCAATTCAAGTTCAAGTCTTGATCTTTCTATTGCATCATGCAGACCAAAAAAGAAAAGTAAGTTATTTAGCTGATGAATTTAATATGACTAAGGCAACTATCAGCGACACTATTAAAACCCTTGCACAAAAATTGCTCGTAGAAAAGGAATACGAGCAACACGATACAAGAAGCTACATCATTCATTTGACAAAAAAAGGAAAAGACATTGCCGAACGGACATCTGTATTTGCAAAACAAATTCAAGTTCCAATTGACAAGTTACATTCATCCGACAAAGAAAGCCTCTTACTAACTAAGTTTGTTAGACATTATTCATCACCTGAATAAATCGGGAATAATAACCATTCAAAGAATGTGTTTTACTTGCCACTTTTACAAAGCAGACAAAAACAGACAAGAACATTATTGTGTACTTTTAAACACTAAACTTGCAGACAACGAATTGCGAGTGGACTGTGCCGAACACAAATTAAAACAAACGGTTGACAGTATCAATTGTTTACGAATAAGATTTGCAAACCCTTTTTTGTAAACCCTATTGAAAAGAAATATCCCACTCACACCCACTCCTCTGCCGCATCTACCAGAGCCTTCCACAAGTGCAAAGCGAATGAGCTTCGGACCATGACACGGTAACGAGACGGAGCAATATGGTAGACGATCACCGGTGCCTTCGCCATAAGTCCCTGAGAGACACTTGCAATAGGGAAACTTTTTTCACGCAGATCCTGATCCCAAAGATGGGCGAGTACTTCACGAACCTGAGGTCCTTCAAGTTCAATGGTAGTACGCTGGCCGCTGACATCTACTACACTGAAATGATAATCGTTCTTCAACATCAGCGGAGCGAGCTTCCGCTCAGCTTCCAGGGATCCAACTATAACCCACCAGTCCGGTGCAAGGCAAAGTGCATGTACTTCACCTACACCAGATATTGATCTCATCATAGCTTGGCCTGTCTTCCCCGGCAGATCTATGCCCAATATTCCAGTTATTACGGCTTGGGATGAGGACCAGGGTTTTGCACGAAGGTCGGTAGTATGCAACCCTGGTAATTCTCGAATCGTTACAGTACTATCTGTTCCTATCTTCATTCCATTTAGCGGACTTTCTTTGGCAATCATAAGTTGGATTTTTAACTTAATCTCTTCTGATATTTTCCTTATCTATGAATACAGAGTCACAAATGATCGCAAACAACCGTTTTTCTCCAATAGGCACAACTACTACTTCACCTATCCGATTCAAACCATCTGCCACCAGCGCTAGTGCAAACACTCGACCAAGCGTCGGTGAATAATAAGAACTCGTCACAAAACCAATATGAGCAGTTACCCCCTGCCTGCCGGCAGCCTGGGCGTGCTCATCAGGTTGGGCATTAAGTACTGTGATGTAAGCTCCTTCCGGAATGACTTCAATTTCATTCTCAGGAAGCAGGCCAACCAACTGGGATCTCCCCTTTTCTTTTAGATAGGGCAGTTGGAAAGAGCGTTTTCCGATGAACTCCTTCTTCTTGGACACAATCCAGGACATGTTGAGGTCATTAGGCGTTTGAGTCCCGTCTGTATCCTGACCAATGATAATATAACCCTTTTCCGCTCGCAGCACGTGCATGGTCTCTGTACCATAGGCAGTCAGGTTATAGGGATGACCGAATGCCCACAGCCTTTCCCAAATATGGCGGGCATGACCCCAGGCAACATTGATCTCGAACGCCAGTTCTCCTGAAAAAGAGATTCGTGCAATGCGCACAGGTATACTGTCGATCGTCGCCATTCGACTGTGCATGAATGGAAATGCATCTTTTGAGAGGTCAATGTCCGTGACCAGTTCCTGGAGGAGCTGCCTGCTTTTCGGACCCACTAGCGCGATCGTCGAAATATGCTCGGTCACCGAGGTGCAATAAACCTTGAGATCAGGCCACTCCGTCTGCAGCCACTCTTCCAGCCAAGCGAGGACTCGAGCAGCGCCTCCTGTAGTAGTGGTCATCAGGAAATGGTTTTTACCCAGCCGGGTAGTGACGCCATCATCGAAAACCATTCCGTCAGTCTTGCACATCAATCCATAGCGGCACTGCTCTTCCGGCAAGGTCGAAAATATATTAGTATAGATGCGGTCGAGGAAAACAGCGGCGTCGGTGCCCTGGATATCGATCTTGCCTAGGGTGGAGGCGTCCATCACGGCCACACCCTGTCTGGCAGCCACGCACTCTCGCCTGACAGCATCTTCCATGCGCTCTCCTGGCTTCGGGAAGTACCATGGCCGCTTCCATTGCCCCACATCCTCGAATACTGCACCAGCTTCAATATGCCATTGATGGAGCGGTGTGATACGGATCGGATCAGTAAGCAGTCCACGTTCACGACCGGCAAGTGCTGCGAACGGCACCGGCACATAAGGTGGTCGAAAGGAAAGAGTACCTATATCGCCAGGTGATGCACCATTAAATTGGCAAAGTGCACCTATAGTGAGCATACCGCTGGTCTTGCCTTGGTCGTGGGCTGTGCCTATGGTGGTATATCGTTTAATATGCTCGATGTTATGTAATCCTGCTCCTGCGGCTCGTTGCAGATCGTGTAGCGTGGTATCACGCTGCAAATCGATGTAAGCATTACGCGCTTGCTCAGGATCGAGCACCGGACCGAAGAATATCGACGGATCGTCGTCGCCACCGAAGTCGCCAGCCAGCATGCCGGCGGAACGGAGCTGGTCGGTCGTATGTTTTACCAGAAAGGCCGCGTGCTCCACACTCCACTGTGGTTTGATGCCGATATGTGTCGCTAGATCTACGATGGGAGTCCAACCCCCTGATATTGCTAGCAAATCGGCCTCTGTCTGAAATGTTTCATTCGTATCGATGTCTTTTATTGTAATACACTGACAAACCCCTTCTGCATTGGAGGAAGTGTCGAGCACAGTGGCTCTGAATCGAATAGGAATTCCTGCGGTCCTTGCGGCATCGACACTAGCACCTCCTGCTATTGTCCTGGCATCATAGATACCTTGCACCTGCACACCAGCATGGTGAAGCCTAAGAGCATCACGGTATCCTTGGTTGTCCACCGTAACAATCACGGCTCGCCTGAAGATACAGACACCATGAACAGCAACATAAGTAGCTGCGGCGTGGGAAAGCATGATACCCGGCCTATCGTTATTTGCGAAAATCAAAGGACGCTGAAACGCACCTGGGGCCAGTATAATTTGATTAGCTCGAATATGCCAGACACGCATACGTGCACGATTTGCTGGTGCGGAAGTCCCAAGATGGTCGCTTCGTCGCTCAATGGCGACAACATAATTCTGGTCGTATAGGCCTATTGCAGTACACCTACTGAGATAAGTGAGATTTTTATGTGTGAGAACTTCCTGCAGTACTGATGGTAATTCCATACCCAGGTGCCGAAGATGACCACCCGGTCCTGACTGGTCATCGATCAATAGGACCTCATGGCCTGCACGCAGATGCTCATCTGCTGCCTTAAATCCAGCAAGTCCTGCCCCTATGACTAGAGTATCGACATAACGATTAGTCTTGTCATATCGTGCTTCATCGGGAAGCTCAGGTAATGAACCGATACCAGTAATGCTGTGCGCGGCTAGTCCTTCAGCCACTTCTATGACAGTGGAAGGAAGCATCGATTCCATAGTACCTGATAACAGTTGAACTAGCGCATTGGGTTCTTCAACGCCCAATCCGATGACACCACGTGGACGGCCATGGTAGGTGCTGTTGGTTATTGACAACATGCCGTTGCGCAGTAAGGCAGCCGCCATCGGCTCACCCTGACGCCCCTTGTAGAGCTTGTTATCAAAACTGAATGAAACTTCGCTCATATTTTCGAGCCCTCCTGCCCAAGGTTACCGGGCGCTTTTGGTTGTGTAGTGAATGGAAGATAGGCCGGCCCGATCTCATGGGTAATGGTATTGCGCCAAAGGTTGAACCATCGGCCACATCCAGCGAAGTGCACCCATCGTTCGGCAAGCCAGCCCTTAGGGTTAGCACGGATATGAAGGTAATTAGCCCATTCGAGGTCAGTTATTGCATTTGGATCAGGGTAGGCTACTCCGGCCTCAGCTCCGTAATGGAATTCAGTTTCGTTTCGTAGGCCACAGTGGGGACAAGGTAGGAGAAGCATAAAATAAATGTTTAAGCTAACGAACCGGGGATTGATTATGATTTAGTGAAGCAGTTGGTTCAGCCCTCTAATTATCAGACAAAATAATTACGAGTCAAAAAAATCGATTCAAATATACTATAACTTTATGATTGGAGAGGGTCAACCTATAGCGAGTTTATCAATAATGGATTGGTACTCTATTCAAGCCACTCACCCGTGCTGGCTTTCAGAGAGGTCTTCCACTTGGGCACGATAGTTTATTAAAATGTCACCGATTCGCAAATTAACATAACTACGAGTTTATTTTCATAATAACCTAATTAAACTCTTAAATTTGTAATCAACCTTATAAATATGAAAGTATTAAATTACAGAGTCATCTTAATACCTGAGGACGAAGGTGGATATACTGCAAAAGTACCGGCCATGCCAGGCTGTATCACATATGGTGATACCATTGAAGAAACTCTGTCCATGGTAAAAGATGCAATTGAAGGGTGTATAGAGGTATTACTAGAAGAAGCGCAATCAATTCCAAAAGATGATTCTGATACATTAGAATATACTATGAGATTAGAAACAGAAATATTTTAAAATGGATTTTTCAGGCAAAATCACTGATTAAAATATTGGAATTGAATGGATATATATACTAAAACGGTCAAAAGGCAGCCATTTTATATATTACAACCCTGAAACCAAAATTACAATTCCGGTTCCTGTACACCGGAAAGATTTGAAAAAAGGTACGTTTTATACTATTCTAAAAGAAGCTAAAATTGATAAGCCCGTGTGTTACTATATCTATAAGGTAATGAGAGGTAAAAGAGATTAGCTGGTGGAAAGGATAATGCTAACTAATTGTAATCAATTATTTCGTCGCCTCGAAGGGCAAATTAAGCTTTGACTTTTATTTGGATTAATTCTTAATAAAAAAATCAATCTATTAAAATATTATTACTAGTGAGCAACTCCGGCTGCTCCATGTTCGTCAATAAGATGGCCTGTCATAAATCTGTCGAGAGCAAAAGGTTGATTTAATTCATGTGGTGTGCCGTGTGCCATGGTGTGAGCCATGACCCAACCTGAACCAGGCGTGGCCTTGAAACCACCGGTTCCCCAGCCGGTATTGATGAATAAATTCTCCACCGGAGTGAGGCCTATGATAGGCGAAGCATCTGGAGCGATATCAACGATACCTCCCCAGGTCCTTAACACTTGTGCACGTGCAAATATTGGGAACAATTCTATTGCAGCTGCCAGTTGGTGTTCGATCACATGGAAGCCGCCGCGCTGTGAGTAGGAGTTGAAGGCGTCGGTGCCAGCCCCCATCACTAGCTCACCCTTGTGGGCTTGGCTGACATAGACATGGACTGCACCACTCATAACTACCGTATTGAGCACCTGTTCAAGTAATGGACTGACCAGCGCCTGCAAGGGACGACTCTGGATTGGTATAGAGAATCCGGCGAGATTGGCCAGCATAGAGGAATGACCTGCTGCTACGAGTCCCACCTTGCCTGTAGCGATGGTACCCTGCGAAGTGTGTACACCCTGTACCTTATTGTTTCGAATGTCAAAGCCTGTCACTTCGGTGCCCTGGATGATATCTACCCCAAGGTCGCTTGCTGCCTTTGCATATCCCCAAGCCACCCAGTCATGCTTGGCTATGCCGCCACGCGGTTGGTAAGTGGCGCCATGCACCGGATATCTTACATCCTCGCTGATATTGATGATGGGCACCAGCTTCTTCACCTCTGCTGGAGTGAGCCATTCACTGTCGATGCCGTTGAGGGCATTAGCATAAAAATTGCGTCGTTTCGATCGCACATCACTTACTGAATGAGCAAGCGTAAGCACACCTCGCTGGCTGAAGAACATTTCATAACCCAGGTTTTCCTCAAGAGTCTCCCATAATTTTAATGAGTGCTCGTAGATGGCCACCGATTCATCCCATAAATAATTAGAGCGGATGATGGTGGTGTTGCGGGCTGTATTACCTCCTGCTAGCCAGCCCTTCTCCAGGACTGCAATGTTGGTCAAGCCATGATTCTTTGCCAGGTAATAGGCAGTTGCCAGTCCATGCCCGCCACCTCCTACGATGATAGCATCGTACGCTTTCTTAGGCTTCACCGATTTCCAGAGCTGGGGCGGTTGCTCGGGGAGAGTAACTGCTCGCCGTCGTCCGATGGTACCGGGAGACAATATATCATGCGTATTTGTCATGATTTCAGGCGTGTCATTTGTGGATCGTATTGCGGATCTTGTTCTACGGTCGCAGGGTAATCTTTGTCAAAATATTTTATAGACAGACTGGTACCTAAAGTACTAAATTCTGCAGGTATCCATGCATAAGCAAGTTGCTTGCCAATAGTATGACCAAAGTAGGCACTGGTGACATAACCTACCACTTTGCTCTGGTGCAGGACGGGCTCTTTGCCCAGAACCACATGATGAGGATTCTCAAGCACTAAACATACTAATCTTCGACTTAGAGCTTTTGGATTAATTTCATTGAAAGCCTCAGCTCCTTTATATCCACCACCCTTGCGGACTGCAAAGGAAAGCCCTGCCTCGTGGGGGTTGTGCTCACTATTCATGTCCGTTCCATAACTGCGATATCCTTTTTCCAAACGCATGGAGTTGAAAGCTCCACGGCCGGCTACAATCAGTCCGTACTTTTTTCCTGCGTGCCAAAGTGTGTCCCAAAGTTTCAGTGCAAGGTCAGCAGTGGTATAAATTTCATATCCCAGCTCGCCAACGTAAGAGAGCCTGCATAGCATCACCGGTACATGACCGAGATAGGTATTTCTTAGTTTAAAGTAACCCAATGCTTCATTGCTCAAGTCATCTCTAGTCAATGACTGTGCGAGTTTTCTCGAATTTGGCCCAAAGAGTCCCAATGCTACAGTTCCCGCAGTAATATCTCTCACATGTACAGTGTCCGGTGCTTCATTCTTCAAATAATGAATATCAATATTGCTGTTTACACCAATGAAAAAATCAAGCTCACCTCGACGCATGACCGTGATATCGCTTAGGATGCCAGCTCTTTCGGATAACAACAAACAATATGTAATAGAGCCTGGTTTCTTTCGTAGATTACCGGTAGTCATTCTTTCTAGAAATTCCAATGCTCCTTTACCAATGACTTCAATGCGTTTTAGAGTCGTGATATCAAATAAGCCGACGCCTTCTCTGACAGCACAGGCTTCGGCTCCGATGATTGGCGACCAAAATTTTGAACTCCATTCATCCCGCGATGGACAAGTATTGTGGGCTACCAGGCCGAAGTTAGTTTCGTACCAATGTGGTCGCTCATAACCGGAAGCTTCGAGGAAGAAGCCACCGAGTTCCTGTTGACGCTGGTAGAATCCAGTGGTGCGAACGGGGCGTGGCGACTCCATAGGTTGCAGAGGGTGTAGAAGGTCGTACACTTCGACATAGTTCTGGTATCCACGTTCTTCAATATGTAGTGCTCCCAACTGGTGGGTTTCAAAGCGGTTGACATCACATTCATGTACTGCTAATGTGGGATGGCCATCGACGATCCACTCGGCCATTGCTCGTGCCACACCATATGCATGGGTGATCCAAACAGCTTCGGCAACCCAGAAGCCTTTCAATCCAGACCATTCACCCATCAGAGGGAAATTGTCCACTGTGAAGGAGAATAGACCATTCATTGATTCTACTATCTCGCTGTCTTTTAGAGCTGGAATGACTTCGATGGCTCGCTCCAAAGCCCCTTTCCACTCTTCGGGAGTAAATGCCATTTGGCTCGGCATTATTTCAGCTAGTTTGCAAGGAAGGATGTCCTCAGCTCTCACAGGAAGTGGTCGGTGTCCGTACCAACCTACTGCAAGACTCTGTCCTCTCTGTCTAAAATAAAGATCAGAACCTTGATGACGAAGCACTGGCAATGAAGCTTCACCCTTGTATGAGGACAATTCAGGTATTGGTGCAGTATAACATAGCTGATGCGCTAATGGTTGTATAGCTTTAGACATGCCCACCATCGCACCAATCTTAGGACCCCAGATCCCAGCACAGGAAACAACGATATCTGCCGGAAAAGAACCCTGTGTCGTTTGAACACCGGTAACTCGACCTTCACTTTGATCAATGGCAAGAACCTCGCACTCTGCAATGAATTTCGCACCATGACTAATAGCCCGCTCGCCCATCACTTCGTCAGCCCATATTGCTCGTGCGGTGCCATCATCGGGCACGTATAATGCACCCAGTAATTTCTCGCCTGCAAGGAGAGGGTGCAATTTCAATGCTTCATTGGGAGACACTACACATGCATTAATGCCGACCGATATCGCCAGTCCCGCCCTGCGGTGAAGGTCGGCTAGTCGCTCTGTCGTCGTGGCAATCTCCAAGCTGCCCACCTTGAGGAAACAGGACTCACCACCATGCCGAAGGCTATAAAGTTTTTCCACTGTCTGTCGGGCGAACAGCGCCATAGTACGAGACCCATTGGTTTGGAAAACAACACCTGGCGCATGGGAAGTCGAACCACCTGGTTTCCAAAGCTTACCTTTTTCGATGACAACTACTTCACAATACCCGCGTTCAGTGAGTTCGTCGGCCAATGAACAACCCACGATACCTGCTCCAATGATTACAATCTTTGGCATCAATTACTTTCTTACTATAAAAAACCCTTAAAAGTACTAACCTATGAATGAACTCAATAATCTTAATTCTCATTATATTTTATGTCCGTAACTTTGAGGATATGGAAAAAACCATCGATATATCCGATCTAAAACCAATACTTAGCAAAAAGAGCTTTTGGGGATATCGATACATGGATTACTAATCAGTAGCAACAAAATGTCCAATCAACCGTTATATGATTAATGAAACAGTAAAGTGATGATACCAACTTGTTTTACATATTTAATTTATTAACTTTTTAAATATTTAACTCATGAAAACTTTTAATTTTGTAAATCTTAGGGGGGATAATTTTATTTCTTCTACTCCTGATTAACATTGCGAAATCACAACAAAATTCTGATCATTTTCTAACCTTTTTATCTAAAGATCTGGAAAAGGACCTAAAAAAAGATTATCAGGATGTATTAAAAGTGGTGAAGCAAGAAGCCAAGTCTTATGATTTTGTCGAAATTTTAGTAGATAACTTGACTTATGCGGTATTTGATATCGATGCCATGCCGGCTCAGCCCGTATTCCAACATGAAATAGGCCATTTATTTGAAGGCAGACACCCAGATGACGCAAACCCGGGAGATATGCATGCACATCAATAAAATTACAGGCCTTGTCTTTTATGTAATAGAGTCTTTAAAGGTACTCTTATGAATGCCCAGCTCGCAGCCAATATACAGCGACCCAATCGATGGTCAAACCCTACCATTTTTGATAATGGAGCTGCAACAGGTGTAGCCGGTGTTTCTAATGTGGCCAGACATATTAGCCTCAATGCAGCGACGATATCCAATATAAGGCCCAATACGACTTTAATTACAACCCTTACAGGGCCGACTAATGTATATACGGTAGGTCATTATACTTATACAGTTGATTTTGGGTGCTCTAATAATCATACGTTCCAATGGTCGACCAGCTCTAATGGTACTAATTTTACACCGGTTGGTGACAATGCCACTACCTATTTTCAATTTTTTACCCCGCTTACTCCCAATCTTTTATACATCAGATGTACTGTGACAGGAGGAGATGGTCAGGTGAGTACTTCTAATTATATCACCTATAATAATATACCCGTCCCGCTGACCATACCCAATGGTACTCTTGCCAATCAACTCCTGGTATACCCAAATCCATCGGCGAATGAAACGGTTATCAGCCTTGAAGTGGATCAGGAAGCTCCATTACAGATACAGATTATATCTATTAGTGGTCAATTATTGCAAACACAAGATTTAAAGGCAGTGCAAGGAATAAACTCATTTAGCCTACCAACTGCTGATTTAAAACCCGGATTATTTTCTATCCTGATCAATGATGGAAGAAAAATAAGATCTACAAAATTAGTAAAAATGTGATACAATGAAATTCTTATCTCTTTTATTTCTTACTGTTTTCTATTCATGCACAAGGGAGGATCAGCCAGTACTTTACTTAGTCAGAATAGAAACAAAGGTAGTGTGAATGGAACGATATATGGTAATGTAAAAGTACGCGATTGGAGTATTTACACTCAGGAGAAAAATACAATTCAAATTAAATTTAGGAAAATATCATTACTGAAATCTAATCCGAAATCGCTTTGTGATTCAGTATATGAATGTACATTTCACAATTATATTCAGGGATATTATTTTGATTGGGGATATTCACTTTATTTTAATGAAATGTCATTTCAGTCAATGGATACTATAAAAAACGTTTATAAAAATGAAATTAGTATTGAGACTGATTTTAGCCCAATGGAAACTCCAGAATATTGTCATCGTTTCCCGAAATTGGGTGGAGTGAGAGCAGATCATGATGCAATTTTAACAACATATTTTTTAAGAGATACTTCTACCAATTTTCTAAAATTAGATTATATCTCCACGGATACCATTATAGGTAGTTTTAAAGCAAGTTATGTATCTTCTAATGATGATGTTTTTTTTGAGCGTAACTCTGATGTAGACCGATACCTCACTTTTGATTGTAAAAAATTTGTAGCGGTGAGAGATACTTCATATTAAAAGAGATAAAGCTGGAATAAAATGTATGGCTCATCTTAAGGCAGATTGGGGATCACGATCTGCCTTTTTGATGTTAGATCCTAATGATGAGTAGATATTACCAACTAAAGACAGAATTATATCGTCTATACATGGGAAAGTTATTTAGAAATTAAGGTTCTTTGCCACATATAGTGGGTAGTTATTAAAAAGAAATTATAGAAAGGCTGTAAGTTGGATTATATCCTGGATCTAGGGAAGGACTGTGCCTCAAAACTCCCGCCTGCCCGCCTGTGCCGGATCGGACGGGAATGACTTAGTCGGGCAGGGGTCGAGCCCGCCTCACGTAGGGCAGGCACGAGATAGCTAAAAGCAACTTTTAACCAACAGTCCGAGGAGAATCAATAAAAAAGTTACTAATCATAAGCGAGTTTTTTGAGGCAGCTATTCGAACATTAGACCAAATTATAAATAGCGCGAGTTTTTTTGTTACTTTTTTT
>JAYSTG010000666.1:0-6494 GCA_043719965.1 Saprospiraceae bacterium
ACCTCACCTATTTCTAATAATATAGATGTAGAAAAAAAGATCATGTTGTCTGGAAAGTGATACAAAGCATTGACTAAAGCGCCTTTCTCAAGAATCAAATAATTCAAACCAGCTTTCTGAGCTTCAATACCACAAACAAGTCCTATAGGTCCGCCGCCAACGATGATAAAGTCAAAATGCATCCTTCGGGCAAAAATAACTGTAAAAGTCGGAAGTAGTGTTGCACTCTTTGAAAGTCGGGCCCTGAGTTAAAGCTGCGCTCTTTAGTTTTCTCTGACATACTGCTTATCTTTGTGACATGATCGACCTTACTAAAATATTGGCCATCACTGGAATGCCTGGACTTTATGAATTGGTGTCCAATCGAGCAGACGGAGCTATCGTCAAATCGTTTGAAAACAATCAATCCAAATTTGCACCCTTGCGAAAACATCAGTTTTCCTTATTAGAGACGATAAGTATCTATACGTTTAGTGATTCTACACCTATCGCAGAAATCTTTTCTATCATGAAAAAATCGGAACAATCCATTCCGGGTTCAGATGCAGATCAGAAAATTTGTACTACCTATTTCCAAAAGATCTTACCTGATTACGACCCTGATCGAGTCACTATTGGAGACATTAAAAAAGTAATCAAATGGTATTCATTTTTAGCTAAATATGACCGACTGGTGGAAAAACAGGAAGACATCGCCATTGCTGAGCCCAAACCTTAACTCTTGTAACCTTAAAATATTTTAAGGGATTATTAAGAAAGAAAAATATTAATCCTTGTATTTTTACAGGTTGAAATTATTTAAATAATGTTTAGAGCATGAGAAAATACTTCCTCCTTGGTGTGGCTATTTTGGCTTTTTTCTCCTTCAAACAAGTTGGAGACCCCAATCGCTATTTTGAGATCACTAAAAATATTGAGCTATTTGCGAATATATATAAAGAGCTTAATTATTATTATGTGGATGATATCGAACCCGGTAAGTTGATGAAAGTAGGCATCGACGCTATGCTGAATAGCCTGGACCCCTACACCAATTATTTTTCTGAAGCCCAAGTTGAAAATTACCGTTTCATGACTGAAGGGAAATATCATGGTATCGGAGCAAGTATTAAAATCATCGATGGATCACCTACGATCAGCGAATTATTTGATGAATCTCCTGCATATAAAAGTGGACTTTTATTAGGTGATCAGATCATGAAAATTGGTGGAAAACCAGTAAAAGGAAAGTCAAAGGAAGAAATAAACGCCATCATGCAAGGAGCTGCAGATAGCAATTTGGATTTGATCATCAAAAGACCTGGCGAAATCAAAGAATTATCTTTTTCAGTGACACGCGGCGAAGTGGATGTACCCAATGTACCTTATAGTGGCATGTTGAGCGATAAAATTGGCTATGTCAACCTTACCATATTTACAGATCAGGCTGGAGCTCATGTGGCAGCGGCATTAAATAAACTCAAAAAAGAGCATCCAACTATGAATGGCCTCGTGCTGGACCTTCGAGATAATGGGGGTGGACTCCTTAGAGAAGCGGTCAATGTCTGCAATGTTTTTATTCCAAAGAATGAATTGGTGGTGACTACAAAAGGTAAAGTCAAAGAATGGGATAGAGCCTTCAAGACCTTGCAAGGAGGGGTAGATGAAAAAATCCCATTAGCCATCCTAGTAGATAAAGGCACGGCATCAGCATCCGAGATCGTATCTGGTGTCGTACAAGACTTGGATCGTGGAGTGATCATAGGGCAGCGGTCTTATGGTAAAGGCCTGGTCCAAAATACCAGAGAGATAGGGTATAATAGTCAAGTGAAACTGACTACGGCTAAATATTATATCCCAAGCGGCCGTTGCATCCAAGGCGTAGAGTATGAAAATGGCGAGCCTAAAAACATACCCGATTCATTACGAGCTGAGTTTAAAACCCGATCGGGTCGTAAAGTGCTGGATGGGGGAGGAGTCAAACCAGATATATATATAGACCAGGATAATATGCCTGAAATCTTGAAGCAGCTGATGCTTAAAGATGTATTCTTTAAATATGCAACCACGTATAAACTTAATCATAAGGAGATAGCACCGCTGCGTGAATTTAAGTTTAATGAATATGAAGATTTTAAAAAATTTGTTGGTACCTCGGGATTTGAATACAGATCTCCTGTAGAAGAAGCTCTCCAACAATTTAAGGATAAAGTACAGTCCAAAACGATGGGGATTAATGTTTCAAAAGAAATAGAAGAATTGAATAAAAAATTAAAAGAAGACCCTTCTGAATTGCTGGATAAACATAAGGTAGAAATTATCAAACATCTTGAGCGAGAGATCATCCCCAGGTACTATCTGCAAAAAGGGAAAATAGAAAAATCATTGCAGATCGATCGCGAAATCCAAGAAGCCATAGCAGTGTTGGGTGATCCGATGCGATATCAAAATTTATTAAAATGAAATAACCATTAATATAATAAAATTAATGGAACTAGGACTAGAGCCTCTACCTTTCATATTAAGTATAGATACTAGCACAGCGGTTTGTTCAGTAGCTATTGCTCAAGGCAAACACTTGATCGCTGAGGAAGTCGATGACAGTGGTGATCGAAAGCATGCTGCACTTCTTCCTATGCTTATGGAATCAGCTAGGATCAAAGCTGGCATACCTATCGAAGCTATTGAGGCAATTTGTTGTAGTCAAGGCCCAGGCTCCTATACCGGATTGAGAGTTGGTCTCTCCACTGCGAAAGGAATGTGTATGGCTTTGAAACGCCCCTTGATCGGAGTATCAACATTAGTGGGTATTGCACATGCAATGATTACTACTTCTCCGAATACATATATAGTTGCCATGATTGATGCAGGTAGAGATGAGGTGTTCCATGCGGTTTTTGACTCACAATACCGACAGATCGAGCCAGCCAGTCCCCTTATATTAAAGTCAGATTCATTGGTGAAATGGTTAGATAAAAGCGATACTATATATATAGTAGGTGATGGGGTGCAAAAAGCAAAAAACATCTTAAAGGAACATTCATCTATTACTTTTGGAAGCAACAGAGTCCTGGCTTCCTATTTCGTAATACCAGCATTTAACAAATTTATAGAAGGAAAATTTGAAAACCTTGCATACTCAGTGCCTGAATATTTAAAAGCACCAAATTATACGAAATCAATATAATTGATTGAAAATCAATTGATTATATCCTTATATCCTTTATTTTTATATAAATAATTTCCAAAGGGGTAGACGGTTACTATTGTTTTTGAGTTTAATAGTTAAAGTTGGTATGGTTTTGGTTTAACACATTGCATTCTAAACAAAATTGAATCATTGAACCATAAACCTGGGATTGTATGAAAAAACAAAAACAAGAAATTGTTACGCTGAAGAAAGGACCTAAGGACATTCAGCTGGACTACACCGATTTGCGTCGTGCTGTGCTTGTATTACGTGCCGTAAACCACAAACTCCGTCAACGCATCATCGAAGTATTGGAAGAAAGTGATAACATGACGGTGACTGACATCTACATTAAGTTGAGATTAGAACAATCCGTTGCTTCTCAGCATCTGGCTATCCTTCGCCGTGCTGGTGTGGTAATCACAGACCGACAAGGAAAATTTATCTATTATTCCTTAGACAAGGAGAGATTGAATCAAATTTCAAAATTGATCGAAGAATTAGTGGGTTAAATAAAAAAATTAAATGTATTGCTATAATGCATTAAAAGTCAATGAATTATGTTCATTGACTTATTTGTTTTAGGCTAATTTTTAACTCAATTTACTTGCAAAAAAAATAGAATGAGTTATAAATATTATTTTTTTTTAATATTTACTTGGTCATATTAAAACATTTTTTAATATTTGTCATCGCTAGATATTTCTGACCTACTAAAAAGTAAGTATGAAGAAGACAAAAGTAACTTTCGAACAGGACCAACTAACAAACTCCTCAGATCTTATGAGGGCACTTGCTCACCCATTGCGGTTGAAAATTTTGGAATTCATTGATCGGCATGATGTCATTAATGTCAACAAGATTTACAATACAATGATGATTGAGCAGAGTATTACTTCGCAGCATTTAAAAATTCTGAAAAGTGTCGGCATTGTGGATAACAATAAAGAAGGTAAGTTCAACCACTATCAGATAGACTATGAAAAACTTTCAAAAGTCGTCCAAGCCATCAACAATTTTGTAGGAAAGTAGGACTCGACCTCTGCCAACTCCTTTGAATGTAGTGTTTCCAAATTGTTTTCCCAATCAGTGTTCTGTTAATAAATAGGGCACCGTGCTCCCCAACATCAGTCTAAAGAATTATTACCCAGTTAAGCAAATTGCTTGACTGTGAACTCTTTAATTCCAATTTAAACGACATGTTAAAATTGGGAGCTAGCCGTATTGAATAATGACTGAAAGGTGCTAAGGCCCTTCGGAATTGAAATTTGACGATTTGATCATTTCAAATGTTCAGTCTATTTGCGGTCGATCTTCGATGCGGTCTGAATCATTTGATATAGGGTGCGATGATTTTGCTACCAATGGTGGTTTGGCTTCAGCTTGTTTAAAAAAACTTCTAAAAAAAACAATCAAAGAAATTACCCCAGTAGAAATAGCTGTATCCGCTACATTAAATACAGGCCTAAAAAATTGAAAGGGTTGACCTCCAAGCCAGGGCAACCATTCCGGCCAGCGCGTATCAATCATAGGGAAATAAAACATATCGACAACTCGTCCAAACAAAAATGGAGCATAACCACGCCCTGGAGCATACTCTGCAAGCCCTCCTTGGTAGTAAGATTCAGTAAACATCAGTCCGTATATGGCCGAATCAAGAATATTGCCTATCGCCCCAGCCAAGATTAAAGAAAAACATACTAAGAGTCCCCAGCTTTCTTTGGATCGTATAAGTTTGATCAGAATGTATATTAAAAACCCGACGGCAAGAATTCTGAAAATACTGAGCATTAATTTTCCAGCATTTCCACCCAATGAAATTCCAAATGCCATGCCTTCATTCTCTACAAAATGTATTCTAGCCCAGTCCAATCCCCAAATATTGAATTCTGCGCCATACTCCATATGAGTCTTCACCCAGATTTTGAGCCATTGATCCAAAAAAATAACAATCAACACTGTAAATAGGCACAATAGATTTCTATTGCGAGTGGAGGTGGCATCCCTGATTATTTCTTCCATAAAGAGTGCAAAGGTAAGGAGATCTAAGGAATGTGGGACTAGGGTGAGAGCGAGGGTGGAATTATAAGAAATTAATTAATTCAAAGTCACACCCTACATTAAACAGGGACTACTTACTTATCTTGGGGGCTTGGTTTTATGGCTCTAGAAAAAAGACACGTACTACTTTTCATTCCTAAGTATTTGGTACAAGGATTTGACTTTCTTTCTTGTTTGACAGTAGTAAAATCACCTACTTACATTGATTTTGAAAATTTCCGATTTGATGAACTTAGGAAAAAAATGCCCGCACTGGATGATGAGGCTATTGCGTCCATAAAAAGGCTTTCCAATGAGGTAATTTTTAAATATACTGATGCAAAAGCAAAAGAATATCGAAAAATACAATCTGGTAAAGATATTGAAGCTCTATTGTATAAAAACAAAGTTAGATACTTAAATGCATGTTTTCTGGAAGGGCTGGTACACTGGCAAAATGTACCGTGGTATCATCAGATTAAAGACCTCACTACAAATAAAACCATCAAGGCACCATGCAGATTTGTAAATGAAAAAATAAAATTAAATTTTAAAGTTGAATTCGCTGAGGCATTAGGCTTGGATTTGATTTCCTTAGTTATAATCAAAAATGCGCCCTATTTTTTATCCGATTTTACACGGACCCTTTTTTTGTTAGAACACAAAAGCCAATACTTTACGCTTCAACCACAAGATGTGGCGACTTTGGATTGGTTAGAGGAATTAAAAATAAATCAGTGGGCTTTCAGGCCAAAAGATTTTTTATTTAAGGTAGTGCGGAAATTAGAGGAGAAAGGCTATGAGGTTGATCGCAACCAGTGCTTTGAGGTGCAAGAAATTAAAAGCCCTCCTGAACCCATGGTTTTAGTCAATGAAATCAGTAATACTTTTTTACAGTTTATACCTTGTTGGAATTATGAAGGTATCAAAGTGGAAGGGGCATGGTCTCGTAGAGTCGAATTGCAACGACAAGATGAATTATACTTGGTACATAGGGATAAAACGGCTGAATCTTCATTGACTCAAAGTATCCAGGACCGTCATCCAAGTTTCAAACAACAATTTAATGGCAATTTTTTTATCCATTTTGATGAAGCCCGAAAAAATAATTGGTTTTTTAAATTATACCAAGATTGGATAGATCAAGGGGTACAATTACTAGGCTTAGATTTATTAGAGCATTTTCGATATTCTGCGACTAAAGCTGAAACCGAAATAAATTGGATCAAATCTGAAGGTGGAGTGACGACTTTCTCTATGGAAGTAAAATTCGGGAAAGAAAAAA
>JAYSTG010000667.1:0-2479 GCA_043719965.1 Saprospiraceae bacterium
GCCCGCGGTGGGGGTACCAGTCTTGCCGGCCAGACAGTAGGTGACGCACTGATTATCGACTTTTCAAAATACATGGACCAAATACTGGAGTTCAATGAAAAGGAACGATGGGTCAGAGTACAACCGGGTCTAGTGCGGGATGTCCTCAATGAAGAAATGGCGAAATATGGATTACATTATGCTCCTGATCCTGCTACTTCGAGCCGTGCCAATGTCGGCGGTATGGTCGGAAATAATTCTTCCGGCACAAAAAGCATCCTCTATGGGAAGACCGTGGACCATATGTTGGAGGCAAAAGTATTATTGGCCGATGGGACTGAAATGATATTAAAAGAATTATCGGAACAAGAATACGATCAAATTGCAAATAGAAATACCAGAGAAGGGGAGATCTATAAAAAATTTAGAGCTATCATTCATCAAAATACCGATGAAATCAAACAAAGATTCCCAAAAGTGATGCGTAGGGTAGGCGGTTATAATCTGGATGAATTCGTCTATACCGATCGATGGAATCTGGCAAAATTGATCACAGGAAGTGAAGGCACGCTCGCGATATCTCTTGAATTAAAGATTAATCTCGTGCCCTTACCTAAGTTTAAGTCCGTGGTAGTAGCACATTTTGCAGATTTACTGGAAGCAATTAAAGCAGTAGAACCCATGTTGCCATTCCAACCTTCTGCAGTGGAAATTTTAGATAGGACGGTTTTGCATCTCAGTGCTGAAAATTTAACGACAAGACATCTCTGTCATTTTATTGAAGGAGATCCTGCTGCTATTTTGATCACGGAGTTTTATGGTGACACCTATGAATCGGTGCTGCAACGGCCGAAAGATATGATCGCCGAATTGACAAAACTCGGTCTGGGCTATGCATTTCCATTATTCCCCACAGGTCAAGATTATGAAGATGTGTGGAGTCTGAGACGCAAAGGTCTAGGCCTTATGATGGGCATCAAAGGTGAAAAAAAAGCGCTGAGTTTTATAGAAGACAGTGCTGTACCTATTGATGTATTGCCGGAATATATAGATCAGGTCCTGAAGATATGCGCTAAGCACAATACAGAGGTGTCCATGTATGCACACGCGAGCGTAGGCGTGATTCATGTGCAACCACTATTGGATCTTCGCAACCAACAAGACATCATCAACCTTAAAAATATCACAGACGAAACATTTGACTTAGTCGTAAAATACGGAGGCTCATGGTCGGGTGAACATGGTGATGGTTTAGTGCGAAGTGCTTATAATGAACGTTTCTTTGGAAAAGAACTCTATCAAGTATTTAAGCAGATCAAGACTTGGTTTGATCCAGAAAATCTCATGAATCCTGGAAAGATCGTAGATGCCCAAACTATAGAACAGAATCTTCGGTATGGTACTGAGTATAAAGACCAGAACATAAATACTCACTTTCATTATCGCGCTGAAAACAGCTTTAGTGAATCCGTGCATATGTGTACCGGGGTAGGTGAGTGTCGTAAAGTCATCGGAGGCACAATGTGTCCCAGCTTCAAAGCCACCCGGGATGAAGAACATTCGACTCGAGGCCGGGCCAATGCTTTAAGGTTGGCTATGTCTAATCAACTGGATAAAGAAGGCTTGAGCAGCAAACGACTGCATGAAGTTATGGATCTATGTATCTCCTGCAAAGCCTGTAAGTCGGAATGTCCAAGTAATGTCGATATGGCCAAAATGAAAAGCGATGTAGCTCAAATTTATTATGATGAGCACGGGATCTCTCTTAGGGATCGATTGATAAGAGATTCATCTAAAATGGCTTCATACCTGGCTGGACCTCTTGCCGGGGTCATCAATTTTATACAAAGCACAAAATTATTTAAATATGCCATAGAGCGATGGGCAGGATTTGATCGTCGTAAGACTTTACCGGCCTATACTTCTAATCCTTTTTATAAATGGTTTGCCTTGAAAAAGGACCATTTTAAAAGCGATAAAAAAGTAGTATTGTTCGCCGATACTTATCTGAATTTTCATGAGCCTAACATTGGTATCTCGGCACTGAAGCTTTTAAATGCTTGTGGCTATGAAGTCCTATTAGCTAATGTAGGCTGCTGTCAAAGACCAAAAATTTCTCATGGTTTTTTGCGTGATGCAAAAATCGAAGGTATGGTCACTATAGAAAAATTAAAAAAATATATGGATCAGGGACTCCCTATCGTCGTCTGCGAACCCAGTTGTGCCTCTGCGTTAAACGATGATCTCCCGGATCTGATCGATGATGAAGCAATAGCATTGCAATTGAAAACAAACGTGATGATGATCGAGGTGTTTTTACAAAAAGAACTCAAAGCGGGCAAAATAAATCAATCTATGGTATCCACCGTTGGCGACATCTTGATACATGGTCACTGTCATCAAAAGGCCCTTTATGGAACCCAGAGTATGAAATCTATTTTGACGCAATCAGAGTATAAGGTCAATGAAATTCCTTCCGGCTGTTGTGGTATGGCAGGCT
>JAYSTG010000668.1:0-2473 GCA_043719965.1 Saprospiraceae bacterium
GCAGCTGCCAGGGGAAATTCTTTTTATCCTATCAATGGCCAAAATAGTGGAGCTGACGAAGGTTATTTTCGATCTCGTATCGGAAATCAGGATGCTAAATGGGAGACAAGCACTACAGTCAATGTAGGATTTGATGCTACACTCATGAACGGTAAGTGGGAAATTGTCGCAGACCTTTGGAGTAAAAAAACCGAAGATTTGCTTTTTACAGTTCCCCTGCCTGCTGTGGTCGGTAATTCTGCATCTGCCCCTGCGGTCAACATTGCTACTATGAGTAATAGAGGTATTGACTTCTTAGTTATTAACAGAGGCAAAATTGGTTATGGAATAACATATGATGCAAGCTGGACCAGCTCAATATTGAAAAATGAGATTACGTATTTGGCACCTAACATTACCTTTTTTGGAGGTGCCGGCTATCGAGGTGTCAGTCCTATTCGTAATCAAGTTGGACAACCGATCTCTTCATTTTTTGGCTATAATGTACTCGGATATTTTAAGGATAAGGCAGAGGTAGATGGCGCCCCCGCGCAGAGTGGTAAAGGCGTCGGTCGATTCCGGTATGAAGATGTCAATGGCGATGGGAAAATAACCCCTACCGATCGCACCAATATAGGTAATCCTGTACCGAAGTATACGGGAGGTATAGTATTCAATGTTAGTTTTAAAAATTTTGATGCAGGTACTTATCTATATACTTCATTGGGTAATTCTATCTTCAATTTCTCTAAATGGTTTACCGATTTCCACGGTTCATTTGAAGGTTCTGGCAAAGGGATTAATGCTCTGGAATCATGGACTCCTGCCCTTGGTAATAATGCAAAAGCTCCAATATGGGAGTCGGCATCTAATATCAGTACCAATGCAGGGGAAAACTCTTGGTATGTAGAAGATGGCTCCTATTTTAGAGTACAATATCTTAGCTTAGGCTATACCTTGCCTACTACGATGATCAAACGATTAGGACTTTCCAAAGCCAGATTAAGTATAGCCGGTACCAATTTATTGACCTTTACTAAATACTCAGGTCTTGATCCAGCTGTCGGTGGTGCCGTAGATACTAACTTTGGTATAGATGTTGGAAACTATCCTACTACCCGTGGTTTTACCTTAGGAGTAAGTTTAGGATTTTAAATAAAGTATTAAATAAAGTATAAAATAAAATCATTTATAATGAAAACATTTTCAAATTGGAGAAGAGTAAGTTTAGTGTTGTTAGCAATGCTCGCACTTACTTTTGCATGCAAGGACAATTTCTTGGATGTACCTCCTACAGGTTCTCTCGCCAATGCTCAATTGGCTACTAAAGCCGGGGTCGAAGGTGCCCTGATTGGTGCATATTCTATGTTGACTGCAAGAGGTTTTTCCAGATATGCAGCTCCTAATAACTGGGTGTTTGGTAATATCCTGGGGGGTGATTCCAATAAAGGAACAGATCCGGGTGATTACTCATCTATCAATACCGTACAACGATATGAGATCGAAGCTACTCAAGGTGATTTGAACAGCACTTGGGCGGCAAAGTATGAAGCCATTTCAAGAGCTAATTCGGTTTTAAGACTGGCTGCTCAAGCTAAAGATATCTCTGCAGCTGATTTAAAACGGATCCAAGGCGAAGCCAGATTCTTGAGAGGTCATTTTTATTTTGATATCAAGAAAATATGGAACAGTGCTCCCTACATCGATGAGACCAAAGATTATGGTTCGGGCATTGAAAAAGTGCCGAATACTCCGGGATTCTGGGATAAAATCGAAGCCGATCTTAAGTTTGCTTTTGATAATTTGCCAGAGACTTCTGCTCAAGCAGGTCGTGTAAACAAATGGGCTGCAGGTGCGATGTTAGCTAAAGCCTACTTGTTTCAAAAGAAATTTTCGGAAGCAAAAGGACTATTTGATCAAATCATTGCTAATGGCAAGACGACGAATGGTAAAAAGTATGGCTTAGTAACCAATTTTGCCCAGATCTTTAATGCCGCTAATGATAATCATGAAGAATCTGTATTTGCTGTACAAACTTCAATGAATACAGGCAGTGTCAACAATTCAAACTGGTTTGATGACTTAAACTATCCTTATAATACAGGTACGGACGGACCAGGTAACTGTTGTGGGTTCAACCAGCCAAGCTTTGATGCAGCCAATGCATTTAGAGTAAATGCCAATGGACTTCCGTTATTGGATGGTTCGTATAACAGTGCAGCAAATGCTCTAAAACATGATTATAATATAGAATCTTCTGCAGCGTTTACACCAGACGCGGGCACTGTAGATCCTCGATTAGATCATGCGATTGGCCGCAGAGGTATTCCTTATCTGGATTGGATCGATCATCCGGGTAAAAACTGGATCCGTAGCCAACCTTATGCAGGACCGTATTCTCCAAAGAAATATATATATTATAAATCTCAAGAGAATACTTTAACGGATGGTAGTTCGTGGACTCGTGGTTATGCTACTATGAACTATACTGTTA
>JAYSTG010000669.1:0-18852 GCA_043719965.1 Saprospiraceae bacterium
GGTGGATCTTGCTTACTCGAGATGCTCACGGTTTATACGAACAATCCGGATGGTCTCGTATAGCACAACCGGAACTATGGATGGAAATATTTCAGAAGGACCTTTATCTGAATGGGAGTTAGATACATAATTGTCTAACACTCTGATAATACCAACTTCGCTTTTCAATTTTATTGATCAAACAGCTTCGGAACAATTTGATGATTGCTCCATATTTTATCTATTTTTAACCCCGATCAAATAACCAATTATTGCATCGATTGAATTATGAAAAATCTTTTCTTCGTATTTGTACTCATTACTGTTCATGGGGCGTCCTCTATTACTCAATCTTTTGATCAAAAACCGGTAGTGGAAGCTGCTATTCAATTTATATCTAGTTTGACGAATGTACAAAAACCAATTGCCCTACGCGATATGGCAGATACAAATAGAACTCGATGGTCTAATCTACCCTTAGAACAGGTACATCGCAATGGCCTAAGATTGGACGATATGAATGATGAGCAACGACAATATCTTCATCAATTATTGCGTATAGTGATGAGTGATCAAGGCTATTTAAAGATTTTATTTATTATGCAATATGACCAAGATACCAATGATCGATTGACCGCAATGAAAAGTCCAATCGCTCATCGGTATGGGCAAGAAAAATATTGGACTTGGATTTTTGGCAATCCCGCCCTTAATGAAAAATGGGGATTTAAATTTGAAGGGCATCATATTTCATTGAATCTTACATTTTCGCCTAAAGGCATCAGCTGTACTCCACATTTTACTGGTATTAATCCTGGACTGACCACCAGGGGTATTACTTCTGGAAAATACGTGATGTATCGTGAAAATGAGGTCGGAAAAAAATTATTCAAATCATTGACCGAAACGCAACGTAAAAAAGCACTTATCGATACCTTGCCTAAAACGATTGATGTGCGGACGCAACATGGAAAAGAAGTGCATCTTACCGATCCCAGTGGACTCAAATATATAGAAATGAATAAAAGCCAACAATTGATGGTAGCAGATATTATCAGTGCATGGGTGGATAATTTTCATCCAACTATCGCAAATAATAAAAAATTGAACCTGCTTAAGACCATTGCTTTGTCCAAATTTATTTGGCTTGGAAGTTCTTCTATTGATGACTTACATTATTATAGCATTACTGCTCCAGGCTGGATTATCGAATTTACCAATCGAGATCAAGGCATTCAACATTATCACACGATCTGGAGATCCATGCCTGAAGACTTTGGTACAAAGCTATAGTAGGAACAGACTTTGGTTTTCAATTCTTTTACCATTTATTCCACATTTAATTAAAATATGGATAATTCTTTTATTTTTCTTATTTTTGCAACCGTCAATTATTTATTAATTTTTAATTATATCAAATTACCTAAACATGGCAAGTTCTGAAGATCTGAATGTATTATCTATTTGTGTAGAAATCCTAGAAAGCCTGGATGCTGGATCAGCAAAACGAATTTCTGATTTTTTACAACATAGATTTTCAAATGAACCACCAACATCCACTAGTACTATAGGAAAAAAGAAGCGAGGACGCCCCGCTAAAAAGAAACGAGGTAAGCCGGCAAAGACTGCTTCATCCTCTACAATCAATGGGGTTGAATTAAGTACTATTACTGAAAAGAAAAGAAGAGGCAGGCCTGCAAAGAAAAAACGAGGTCGTCCCGCTAAAGTAGTTGTTGAAAATTCAATGATGGAATTAGGCGTTCCAGTAGAAAAGAAAAGAAGAGGCAGACCGGCGAAGAAAAGAAGAGGTCGTCCCGCTAAAAGCAATGTCGATCTGGTGATCAAATCATCAGGCGCTAAACGCAAGCGAGGCAGACCTGCAAAAAATGCTTAATACCTAAACTAAAAAAAATAGCATGTTGAAAAGGAGGGAGATCAAATTTTATTTGATTCCCCTTTTCAATTTTATCTCAATAGCAATTAGTGTTCTATTAGATTTTCAGGGATGTGATAAGCTTCAACATTATGAATGTACGGGGATCCTGTAGAAGCCTCGATCGTTATATTTAAATTATCTATGACCTGACTTGGAAAGGTGAGTATTCTTTTTCTACCAATGCTCGTCCCACTGATTTTATACTTAAGTAATAGACCATCGTAAAGCTCCACACTAAATTTTCGAATGTGTTGCCCTTCTTTTATGTTTTCGTTTAAAACGATACAATTTAATGTAGGCCTGCTTTTCAAATCGAAGCGCAAGCCCGAAGTAGTCAATGGGTATGCCTGTGCTTTTTTGATGAAGGCTTTAATTTTTAGCGTTCTTGTACTGTTTGCATCCCGGTTGATTTGCACCATCGCATGACTCATCAAATTATGAGCAAAACTCTGATCCTTTAGAATTTTAAATTGTACGAGTGCAATCGAATCATGATGATGAATCAAGCCACGAGGATCAGGAGGCACGTTTAATAATAAGTTTGCACCTCGACCAACAGACTTGAGATATAAATTAAACAATTGTTCACCTGATTTTACTTTGTCATCCTCTTCCTTATGATAAAACCATCCCGGCCTTATACTTACATCACACTCTCCGGGTATCCAATGATGTCCAAAATAATTACCATGATTTAATGTATCTTCAACAGGAGCTCCAAGTCCTCTTTTATAACCCATCGTATCTAAGAAGTTCCAATTAGGATCACCAACTATCCCTTTTTCATTTCCGATCCATCGGATATCGGGGCCTATATCACTGAAAATAATAGTAGAGGGTGATATTTTGCGCATCTCTTTCTCAAATCGAGCGAAATCATAGATTTGTTTTTTACCATTTGGCCCTTCGCCATTTGCTCCATCCCACCACAATTCCCAGATAGGACCATATCGTGCAAAAATTTCTTTCATAGTATTGATATAGATATCATTGTACAAAGGGCTTCCATAGTCAGGATGATTGCGATCCCAAGGCGAGATATACACACCAAATTTTAGTCCATGCGCTTTACAGGCTTTCGACAATTCTTGAAGCACATCCCCCTGACCATTTTTCCATTTACTCTCTCGTACCGTATGTTTGGAATATTGACTAGGCCATAGACAAAAGCCATCGTGATGCTTAGCTGTGATGATGATACCCTTTGCTCCAGCCATTTTTGCAGTCTTGGCCCATTGATTGCAATCTAAATGTGAAGGATTGAAAATATCCTCCGGTTCGTCGCCGTGTCCCCATTCTTTTCCAGTAAATGTATTGGGCCCAAAATGTGCAAATAAATAAAACTCCATCTCATGCCAGGCTAATTGATTCTTAGTGGGTTTCGGTGATATTGCATATTGGGCTTGACTGGAATATGCTGATAAACTTAATAATAAAGTTAAAAGTATAGATGGATTCATAATGGTTTAAAAATTTCAATGTTAATGTAGTCGAATTAAAATAAGACCAATCAAAATAGTTCTAATTTTATTTATAATCAGGAATGTTCAATCCCAGTACAATATCCCTCTTACCTATCCATTGATTGGCTTGCTTCAATAAGGTCAAGACTCCAGAACCTCCCCTAGGCTTAGGCTTGTTTATACCTACTAAATTTAAGTAAGGGTCGCCTTCGAAAACATATTCTTCGATCCAATAGGGATTCTTGTTAGGTTCTTTCAAAAAAACATGAATATGAGCTGCAATATTATCATTGGGGTAGGGCGATGGCTTGCGAGTATGTATGATATATTCTCCTTTGGCATTTGTTTTCAACCATCCTCGAATAGATCCATGCCTTTTCTCCCAGCCTTTGGCCCCGGAGATTGCAGTATATCGACCTTGCTGATCAGTATGATAAACATATAGCACGACATCCGGAGCTAGAGTGCGACCATCTCTTTTAAAGACTTTGCCCATAATAGTCAGGGCCAGCCCATCACCCGAAGAGGGCAATGTAAGATCATAGGACAATTCCTCAAAAGGTATTTTATTTTCAAATATAGCTTCACACCCCTCACAGGCTCCCCCAATTTGGAGTACTTGTGCATCACTGATGGAAACCATAAATAAGCAAAATGCAATACTATAAATTTCTCTGAGGTTAAACATGGTTGAATTTTTTAGATAGTTACTATTAAAATTACTGAATAATTCTTATTTTTCATTAGTGGGATTTGAGGATTTCAGACAAAATCATACTTTTTGAACACCATTGAAAAACAAAACTGGCACCATATATGTCCAATCCTATGTATTTTGGAGCACACCCCTCCTCTTCTTACGTGTATCATTGCATAAAAATGTAGTAATTTTAATTTTTAATCCATCATTCCATACCATTTATTTATCGTGTTTATGAAAACTAAAGTTTTTCCATTCTTAAGTCTATACTTGGTGTTTGCTGCCTGCAAATCATCTACCACTGAAGCTCCTAATCCGATTACTAAACCTGATTTTATATTTGAAAACCTTGATACGACAATCAACCCAGCTCAAGATTTTTTCCAATATGCCCATGGAGGATGGATGAAGAAAAATCCTATTCCGCCTGATCAGTCCAGCTGGGGTATTGGAAATTTAGTACAAGAGGAAAACATCAAACGATTGCGTGAAATCAGTGAAGCCGCAGCTGCCAAAAACAGTGCATCACCTGGTACTCCAAATCAAATGATCGGAGATTTTTGGAACAGCGGCATGGATAGCGCCAAAATAGAACAAGATGGGTTAAAACATATTCAACCCTATTTGCATAAAATCAATGGAATAAAGGATATCAGTGCCTTAATGCAATTAGTCACAGGTTTTAAAAAAATGGGGTCCAATACTTTTTTCTCAGATTTCGTGACTCAAGATGATAAAAACAGCGAGGCTATGATCTATACCTTGTATCAAGGAGGCATCGGCTTACCAGAACGTGAGTATTACTTTAAACAAGACAGCGCTACTAAAGATATTCGAAGCAAATATGCCGGATATATCAGCACGATATTACAAATGATCGGAAAAGATCCTACGGTAGCTCTAAAAAGGGGCCAAGATATTCTTGCCATGGAAACCAAACTGGCTAAGGCGAATAGAAGGATGGAAGACCTCCGAGATCCTTATGCAAATTATAATAAGATGGCTATCGCACAACTATCAAAGCTATCACCAGTTATCGACCTGGCACTTCATCTCAAAAACGCCGGCGTACAACATATAGATTCTATCATCGTAGGGCAGCCGGAATATTTCAAAGCATTAAATGAAACCGTAAAATCTACGCCGATCGAAGTATTAAAAGATTATGTACAATTTAATCTGATTAGTGATTTTGCCGGGGCATTGCCAGATACTTTTGGCAAAGCCGCGTTTAATTTTAATCGATTATTCAGCGGAGCCAGTGAACGGAGACCTCGATGGAAGCGAATCATGTCTTCTCAAGAAAACTTAATTGGAGAAACATTGGGTCAATTGTATGTAAAAGAATTTTTTACTCCTTCGGCTAAAAAAAGATATGAGGATATGACAGAAGCTATCCGAGAGGCATTGAGAGATCGGATCAAACAACTCACCTGGATGGGTGATACTACCAAACAAAAAGCTTATGCAAAACTTGACGCCATTACCAAAAAAGTAGGCTATCCGGAAAAATGGAAAGATTTTTCTGCGATGAAAATTTCCAGAGAGAGCTATCTTAAAAACCTTATAGAGGGTAATATGTGGTGGAATAATTACGAATTGAATAAGCTCGGTAAACCTGTAGATCGAACAGAATGGACTATGACTCCGCAAACCTATAATGCCTACTACAATCCAAGTAACAATGAAATTGTATTGCCGGCAGGCATATTTACCGTGCCGGGTTATCGAGATGAAGAGATGGATGATGCCGTCGTCTATGGCAATGGAGGAGCTAGTACCATAGGTCATGAAATCACCCATGGTTTCGATGATCAGGGCAGACAATATGATGCTAAAGGTAATCTTACCTCTTGGTGGACGACTCAAGATGAGGTCGAGTTTAATAAACGTGCTAAAGTAATGATGGATCAATTTTCAAATTACGAACCACTACCTGGATATAAAATCAATGGTGAAGCCACCCTGGGAGAAAACATAGCAGATCTTGGCGGAGTAATCCTTGGACTAGAAGCATTTAAAAAAACTAAACAATATCAAGAAGGGAAAGCGATTAGTGGATTGACTCCTACGCAACGTTACTTTCTGGGATATTCACTCGGATGGCTAGGACATACGCGCGATGAAACCTTGCGCAATAGAATAATGAGTGATGTACACTCGCCTGCCAAATACAGAGTCAATGGCCCCTTTGCGAACTTGCAATCATTTTACGATGCTTATCACGTAAAACCAGGTGATGCCTTGTATAGAGCAGACAGCTCACGAGTGAATATTTGGTAAGTATTTGAAATAAATTATTGATGCAAAAAAATACATCTTTATTATTATTTACTTTCTTCATTATGAACCTTCATGCGCAATTGCCCTTTTTCCCATCAGGTGTGTATGCATGGGATAAACAAACCGTGAAGAAAAGTGAGGACCGTGAAGTCAGGCAATTAATGGAAGGCCAGACCACGCATTTCGAATACTTAGAGATTCATGCCACGACACAATATAAAGGTGCAAAACCAAGACCTCCTCATGTTCAAAAAGATTTGGAAGAATTGATCCTCGTGAAAGAAGGCACGATGAAGTTTACGATGGATGATCAAGTCGCTATTGTAGGACCGGGCAGCGCTATTTTGATTCCTCCATTCGCCATGCAAGCACTTGAAAACATAGGCAATGGCCCTCTGACCTACTATGTGCTCATGTTCAGAAGCAAGAAACCTATGGACATGGCTAGAAGTATATCTTCAGGAGGGTCCCTATTTGTCAATGCCGATGATGTAAAGATTAATTCTTCCGATAAAGGGCATATCGATTACTTTTGTCGGCCAACAGCTATGTGTGAAAAAATGGAATTAAAAACCATTCTATCAAATATCTCTACTATTAACAAGGGCATTGAAAAAAACGAAGCATCCCAAATAATAATATTAATAGATGGAATACTCGAAGTATCTATTGAAGGCAGACCCTATCGAGGAAAAGCGGGAGACCTTTTTTTAATCAATTCAAATGAAAGGCATGCCATTAAAAACACAGGCGATCATCCTAGTAGTTATTTTGAGTTAAAGTGGAAGTGAGATGCTCACTCCGTGCTGCATAATAGCTAGACCTTTATTACTCCACGAAATCCTCTGGCTGCATAATAGGATTCAGCGCCATTGTGATACACAAAAGTTCTGCCAAAGCGATAATCTCCAAAAATAGCGCCACCGAGTTTTCTAATTTCGTGAGGAGTTTTCAGCCAGCTGGAAGTCTTCATATCAAATGAACCAAGGCCCTGAAGCTCTCTATACTGTTCTTCCGTCAACAGCTCAATGCCCATATCAGCAGCCATACCCATAGCGCTGTTTCTGTGGTTATTTTCCTTCCGGGACTCTAATGCCTGATGATCATAACAAAAGCTTCTGCGGTCTTTGGGACTTTCGGCCGAGCAATCATAAAATATATATTCACCAGTGTTTTTATCATAGCCCACGACATCCGGCTCGCCATCACTCCTTTCCATTTGATTCAGCGACCATAGGTTATCATTATTTGCTTTCAGTCGTGCTAGTATTTTCGACCATTCGAAACCTTGATGTCGATTCATGTTTTTGTCAAACCGAGTTTTTAAGATTTGCAATAATAGTCCAATTTGTTTTGGGGGCAATTCCTTTTTCATGTTACGCATTTTATTGGTTTACGAATATTAGTTAGTCGCAGAGACTTGCCTATTGGCTGGCCTGAAATACCAAGATACTACAGTCAAAATTAATAATAATACAGGTCCAAAGAATTCTTTGGACTCATCCCCAAGGACAAAATGGGAAATCACAGCACCAGACATGACAAAGAAAAAACCAGAATATGCCCATTCCTTGAGCAAGGTAAATTTAGGAATAAAGTACTGTTACTACTCCCAAAATTTTCCAAACACCGATTATTGTTAAAAAATATATTGGATAACCCAAATGAGTCATCTTATCTACATCTTCCTTTAATTTTAATAATTGTACCACTCCAGTGGATAGCATACCTAATGAAAGCCAGATAGTAGAAACCCAATAGATCATTTTACTTGCTTTACCAGCAGGTAGGATTCGCTTTGTCATGAATTTTATTTTTGTTGGTTTACGATTTCTTGTAGTCTATCATGTGCCATATTTATGCCGTAGGCAAATGGCAATTTCAACATATTATCTCTGTCTAATACTGATTTATAGACAATGTGTATAAGAAGTTTACTGGTGTTATCGGTTCGTTTTTTAAACTCTAAAAACTCAAGTTGTATTGGAAACGGCGTATTCTCCATTTCAAATGTTCGGGTGATTTTTTCATTCGTCACCAGCTCATGGATGGTTCCATTAAAGCCGTGTTGATTGCCCATAGGGTCAGTGGTTAATAATTGATAGCTACCGTGCTTTTTACTTTCAAGTTTCCACACTTTTGTTCCCATCCATTGCTCTACGATTTTTGGTTCTACATAAGCCTTAAAAAGTAATGCTAAAGGTAAATCGAATTCTCTTGTAATGACCAAATCCTGCCGGCCAGCTTCGGCATTAATTTTTGTTTTTTGTACCATGTATTCTATTTTTTTGATTTACCAGCTCGTACCTGAACGGGATGATATTTTTTCATAATGGTTTCTAATTTATTAAATCGATCATCCCACATTTTTGTAAAAAGAACTAACCAATCCGCTATTTCTTTTATTTTATTGGGATTAAAATGATAGTAAATCTCTCTCCCGGACTGCCTTTGATGTAGTAATGAACATTCATTTAGTATCTGAATATGTTTAGAGATGGTCTGCCTTGAGGAGCTAAAATGTTCAGCAATAGCTCCAGGGGTCATCGCCTGCAGCGCAACTAAATTCAATATGGCCCTACGAGTAGGGTCGGCGATGGCTTGAAATACATCTCTACGGATTTGCAATTATGCAGTTATTTGATTGCAAATATATGCGAAGCTATTTGACTGCGCAATTTTTTTCTAAAAAAATCACTATTAAATAATGAGAAGAGTCTACCAGGCAACCATAAAAAGGGGTTAAAATTGCCTTTCATTGCACCAAGTTCCGGTACGATAACTCTAAATGCAATTCGTTGGGGTGTATGGCAGATTTCCCATTTTGATGGCTAGAAACAACTTATTTAAAGCGCATTGTAGGGAAATTTGCCACACACCCATTCGTTGTGCTTCCCAAGCGTTTTATTTTTTTATGCGTATATTGGTTACACCCTGTGATCTAACTAAATAGTAATATTCTGATTAATAAATTTAAAAATTGTTTTAAATTTGAGAATACCCCCGTATCAATTATGAAAAATAAACGCAGGGATTTTATAAAATTGGCCGGTCTTACAGGCTTGGGTCTTGCTCAAGGAGGCTTGTCTCCTTTGCTTCACCCTATAGAAGCCATTACTGATCCCTCTGTTCAAAACTCAATCCCTATGATGGAAGATCAATTAAGTATTATAGGCCAGTACGGCCCTTGGGCTTCTTCATTGACAGCCTCTAAACTGCCTAGTCATTCTTTTAGAAATACGAGCTGGACTTCTATACATAAATGGAGGCAAGCTGCTGTAGCAAAACTGAAAGAACGGTTGGGGTTGCCCAATATCGGAGGCCTGCCAAAAGTTACCATCAAAAAACAATATGTATATGATGGCCTGCAAATAGAGGAGATGACTTGGCAATTGCCCTATGGTCGTCCGACGGAAGCCGTACTATTAAAACCTGCAAATGTGAATAAGCGTTTACCCGGTATCCTGGCATTTCATGATCATGGGGGTAATAAATATTTCGGTACCCGAAAGATTACCCGTACATCGGCCGATCAACATCCCATGATGAAAGAACATCAGAAGGTATATTATAGCGGATATGCCTGGGCCAATGAAATAGCAAAAAAAGGTTATGTGGTCTTGGTTTCTGATTCTTTTACATTTGCAAGTCGACGGGTGATGATACAAGATGTGCCTGATCATTTACGGCGTGGATTGACGGACAATGATCCTGAACATCCTGAAAATATAAAGGCATATAATCAATGGGCTGGCGATCACGAACACATCATGGCAAAATCATTGTTTTGCGGTGGTACCACTTGGCCCGGAGTGTTTTTTGCCGAAGACCAAAAAGCATTAGATGTATTATGCGCGCGTCCGGATGTCGATGTCGATCGGATAGGTTGCTGTGGTTTGTCAGGAGGGGGATTGCGTACAGTTTTTATGGGTGGATTGGACCCTAGAATAAAAACTGCCGTATGCGTGGGCTTTATGAGTACCTGGAAAGATTTTATTATGAATAAATCGTATACCCATACCTGGATGACTTATGTGCCTATCCTTCCCAATGAAATGGAGTTTCCTGAAATTTTAGGTCTACGAGTACCCTTGGCCACGCTGGTCTTAAATGATATCGATGATACCTTGTATACGATGCCTGAGATGAAGAAAGCAGATGATATCCTGTCACAAGTGTATAAAAAGGCCAATGCTGCTGACCGGTATAAGTGCTCGTATTATCCAGGCCCTCATAAATTCGATGATAAGATGCAAAGCGAAGCATTTAGTTGGTTTGATCGATGGTTGAAGGGTTGATTTGACCTGTTTAAAACGCATATTAATGCATTACAGGCAATCTATTCATAGATAAAATGCACTTTTAATCCTTGTACTTTGATCATACTTTTAAACTCCGGATCTCCAGTAACTACAATCGCCGAATGTTGAATAGCAAGTATTGCAACAAAGGCATCTGCATAGGAACATTTATTTTTTGATTTTATTTTTGCTGCCCTTAAACAAGTTTCAAGATTCGGATCGATCATTTGAAGTTGCATTTTATGTAAATCCCCTATTGCTTCTTGCGCTATCAGGGCATTACTTTTTCTATACATCATGTAATATATCTCGCCTACATTAATGGATGAAATAAAACCAATTGCTTTGTTTTTTGAAATTTTAATAAGTCAATCTTTTACAAATTCGTGACCTGATTCTGCCCGAAAGCTATCTCCAATACTCCTACTAACGGTTCGTTGCAGTCAATTTATATTTTTCTGGTTTAGTTCTTGTGCGTTCAATTATTTTCCTCGCTTCCAAATCAAGTTTAACGATCTCTCCATACCATTGCACTCCACCATCAAAATCATCTATAATGGGTGTATACAGATCCTCCATCAGTTCAGTATGCGTAAGTTCTACGTTGTTTAAAATCAGCAATAGATGTCCTCTAATAAAATTGTATTTATCTAGGGAGATTTTTTTGTTTTTCTTGCCTGTTTGTGGGTGTAATGTCTGAATTAATACTCCCTTCATAAAATCGTTAATCCTTCATATAAAATTGATTCAAAAGTTACCTATCCCAAAAGTAAGCAAGTTATTATTGGGGGCAAGTAAAAGAACTCTTTTGATATTTAAGGTTTGTTAACCCAATTTTCAACTAAGTTTGGGACAAGCCACACTTCAAATGCTATTCGTCGGACTTAAAACCATATTTAACACGCAATCGCTTAGGTATTACAGCTGTCCTTTAGAGGTTACGGTAGAGGATTCCATGTATTAATAGTATTACTTAGTTGAAAGGTAATACTTTTTAGACAAGTTGGAATGCCCGTAGCGGGTTCTATTTGGTGATACCATATAATTTTCCCATTTTTACCATAATGAATAGGATCAAACAATATCTTGGTGTAGTATGGATGGCTTTGGCTATCTTGCTCGTACTTTTTATGGTGTATCAAGCTTATCTCAAGGTGGATGCTGCCACTGCAGGAATTACCAAGACCAATACCCTATTACAATGGGTGATCATTCTATTGGTATTTATACCGATCTGTGCCGGCTTGTTTATATTTGGTAAATATGCTTTGGATAAAGAGTACGATCGAATAGATAAAATATAGATTTAAGCTTATTGCAGCTTGTCTCCCCTCAGGAATCTAAATCTTTTTCGTGCCTCTACCGCAAAAGTACTATTCGAAAAATCGATAAATATTTTTTCGTAGAGGTCCTTTGCCTTCTCCTGATTGTTCAATTTGTAGTCATAGATCTCAGCCAATTCGAATATGGAATTATCGCAGCGTATACCTTCTTTATGTTTTTCGATAATAATTTCATAGATGGGTATTGCTAATTCCCATTTTTTGAGTTGACTAAATATCTTGGCACGTTGATACAGTACATCATCAGTAATATCATGATTGGGAAATAAAAACAAGATAGAATCCAGTTTTTCCAAGGCTTGATCATTTTTATTCTGAAAGGCCAAAAGTTCGGCTTGAGAAAAGTATTGAAGCGGCACAGCGATACTGTCTCCCTTCATATTATCAAGAATAAAAACCGAAAGGTCTATGGCATCATTGCTAATATATCTGGAAGTTGCTGATTTTAATATATCAAATTGTTTCTGCGACCAGGTAAATTCACCATTGAAATAAGAAAGTCGCGCATTTCGAAATCTTGCTTCTTCACCCAACTGATCTTCCTTGAAGGCTTTATCTACTTGGGAATACAACAAGGTCGACTCCCACACTTCACCTTGTATAAGGTAATAATCACCGAGATTGAGCTTGGCATTAGCCAGAGCAGGTCGGGGGATATTGGGTATATTGATCAGTTCGTCTAATATTTTTATGGCTTTAGGAACATTGTTGAGATGCAGTGCTTCTAATTCAGCATATTCTATGATGAGGAGGCAACTATTCCTATTTTTGCCAAATTCGGTAATAAAAGTCTCATAGTCTTGTTCCAGGGTGAGCAATTCTATATGTGTGCTTGGACTAGCTGATAATTTGATTTTATTTCGTTTACAAGCGAGGCCTTCTTTTTTTGCATCAATATAAAATGAATTCTGCGGGCCTTTTTCTTTGGTAATATATTCGAATGCTTTGATGGCTGCATCCCATTCACTTGCACTTTTTGCTATTTGTCCGATTTGATATATTCGAGACCCATTTTCATCCAGCATTTTATCGAGTGATCGAGCTTGACGAAGCGCTCCGGCATAATCTTTGGTCTGTAACATTGCCCATTGCATCATCTCCGGGTAATGTACGGTCTGCGGATTGGTTTGAATGGCAGTATACAATTGTTTTTGAAGCTCGATATAATCACTAGGTTGGAAAGAGCGTTGAAAATTGGATTGAATCGTAATCGATCGCTGTGGATCAGCATCAAGACTGATAAGATAGTATTCGATCATCTTCGGGATATCTCCTTTTCTTCGATACATATCGGCCAGTAAGTAGGGAAACATATTCTTGTCATCAAATACTTTCATGCCTTTTTCATAGGCCGCTATTGCATAATCAAACTTAGACATATTGATAAAGTTTCCTGCAAGACCAGTGATTTTGGATCGGTCATTGGGAAGTTTATCTATAGACTTTTTATATTGCTCCGCTGCTGGGATAGGTTGCCCCATTTTTTCTAATAAATTGCCATAGATGACATAGTTGCCTGCTTCGTCAGGATTAGACTTTAATTGTTTTTTAACCAAAACCTCGGCCTCTTGCATCTTATCTTGATAGATTAGACACTCTGTAAGACGATTAAAAAAATAAGAATGGTTTTTATTTTGATCTAATAATTTAGTAAACAGGATTCCTGCTTTTTCATATTCACCATCTTGAAAATATTGCTCTGCAAGACGGGAATCTTGGGCAGAAAGTAAAAATGAAATACCAAAGAAAATTAAAGTCCAAAAATATTTGATCATAGTCTGGCTATCATGTAATTATAAGAACATTCAAAGATAAGGATAAAACGAATACGAGTCACGATGGGCTCCTATTGGGTGTATGACAGATTTCCCATTTTGATGGCTAGAAACAACTTATTTAAAGCGCATTATAGGGAAATTTGCCACACACCCTCCTATTGAAAAGATCGACACCCTACGGAGGAGTATCCTTTCTATTTAAACAGCTCGATTCACTATAAGCTTGAATACTATGATCATGTCAGAGACTGTCGAAGGTCACAACCTCTCTTTCGCATTTCTTTTCTACTCCCTTAAAAAATCATAGGGCAAAGAATAGGTAATTCGCAGCTCCTGATATCAATATCAACTTACTTCTTTTGAGCTTAACCGCATGGTAATCAATCCCGCAAATAATGCAGGTACAGCAAAGACTAAAAAATTAGCAGTCATCGAAAGCCCTGCACCGATCAAGACTCCTGCCAAAGCAGGCCCTACTATACCACCAACCCGACCTGCTCCCATAGCCCAACCCACTCCCGTGGTTCTAAATTCCGTAGGATACATGCGTGCAGCAACTGCATATAGACCTACGAAACCACCTTGAATACCGAAACCCAATAATCCCAATATGAATAGCAAAAGACGGGATCCAATAAATAAACCAAACGATGCCATTAATATCGCTGTACAAATCAGAATTACTCCGATGGTTTTTTTCAATCCATATTTACTGGAAAAGTATCCTTGTGTGATGATGCCGAAAAATGCTCCAACATTAAACACGGTGCCTGCGTAAATGGCTAGTTTCATTGGTAGCCCTGCATTGGTAGCTAATTTAGGAATCCAACTGGTCAAGAAATATAAAGTAGCGAAGGCCATGAATAAACCTACCCACAATTGAATAGAAGGAATTTTGAAATCACCTGATAACAATTTTTTAACAGGGATCGCTGCTTGCTTAGGCAGTGGTTGTGGTAATTGACTCATCGCGGAGTGCCCCATTTTTTGAAGAATTTTATTGATATGAATCAATGCATTATTCGGTTGAGCTTTGATGTAGAAATCAAGAGATTCTGTGAGGAAAAAGGAAATGATCGGAATTGCCAGAAGGGATGCAAGACCGGCATATTTAAACATTTGTTGCCAACCGTCAATTGGGATTACTCTGGCTGCTACTAACCCAGACACTACAGCACCTACAGGATAGCCAGCTATGACCGCACTGACCCAGAAGTCTCGAGTTTTATTGGGTGTGTATTCAGCTATCAAAGCGGCAGTAGTAGCTAACATACAACCAATGCCTATTCCGCTGAAAAATCGATAAACAATTAAGCCATTAATAGTAGTGGTGGTAGATGTTAAATAAATACAAATTCCCATTACAGCCGCACTGAAAAGCATCAGGTTTTTTCTACCGATTCGGTCTGCTAATGGCGCAATAAATAATGTACCTAAAGTCATACCCAATAAACCAGCACTAAATACTACACCCAAAGTTTCCGGTCCTACAGTCCAGGCCTTAGCAATAGCTGGAGCAGTATAGGACATTACGAATACATCCATGCCGTCCAATGTATTCATAAGAAAACATACTAGAGCAGTAGTGTACTGCAATCCTGTCATAGGATTCTGATCAATGAGCGATTTTGGATTCATGTATAATTAAAAGATTTTATCTACCCATACTTAAGTATGACTCATAGGGTCTTGATGAGAGGATTCCTGAATTTTCAACATTAATAAGAATAGAAAAACTAAGTTTATAAAGAACACTTTAATTAATCCGTGTTCGTGCATTAGAAATTTGATTCGTAGGCTTAAAGATAATAAAAAGACTATCGAAGGAACCAATTTGACACAGACCCTAAGTGATTATTACTGTTTTTTTATCGTGATGGCTGCTGACTAACGGCTCTTCCAGATATTGCATATTAGTAAGACACACAACGACAGTCTATATCCTTTCGATCATGATAAAGCACTCCAAAACGGCAAGTTGGAAAAATTTTAAAAAAATAGTTTTAATAAAGATTTGTGTAATCAAACACTTACATATATCTTTGCGTAAGCATTCACTTACACAATATGACAAAAGGAATAAGACGAGATATTTTTCAAGCCATCGCAGACCCCAATAGGCGACATATTATGGATATGCTATCAAAAAAGTCTTTGACACTGAATGCAATAGCTGAAAAATTTAAGATCAGCAGACCAGCCGTATCGCAACATATAAAACACTTGTCAGAATGTGGTGTAATAGAAATAGAACAAAAAGGTAGAGAACGCTATTGCAAAATTAAACCTCGAAGTTTGGTCCCTGCCTTTTTATGGTTAGAGCGATATCAAAAACAATGGGAACAACGTATCGACAACTTTGAGCAATACTTAAATAAATTACAAACAAAAAATAAAAAAGTAAAAAAATGCTAAGTACATGACATAAATTAAAATCGCCATATATTGTGAGTTGAATATCAGTTATTTAAACTAAATCCCACAACAATGGCGACCAAGGCACAAGTTTTTTGGTGCTTCAAATTGTAGGTAGGTCGTCTTCATAAAATGACAGCTTACGTTTTGCGGCTTGGCGAAGTATGGGAATCCAAAGCTGGTCAAGCCCGGTACAAAAGCAAATTGAAAATATAAAGTTGAAGATAACAACTAAATGCTAAATTGTAACCGTCCATGCCGAACCACAGATGCCACATTGTTGATGCCGAAGATTGTTTATCTAGCCCGTATTTTGCAAATGCAATGTTTAGCGGCTGCTCTTCTTTTTTCGGTCTGTGCTTGTCGTTTCAAGTTTGTCGCATGTTTAAATTGCAATTTCTCTTTTAAATCTGAAGTCACATTTTTTCGCACCTAATGCGATAGTCCCAGATCTTACAAGTTTAAGTCCTGCTAAACTGGATGTTATTTCGTCAACTTCACAAAGTATAGATGCATATTTTTCATAATTATGTTTTTTGAAAAGTTTACAAATTCCACATTCTAAAATGTCAAAGCCGTAGCCAAAGCCAAACGTTTCATTTTTGTCTGTTATGATTTTTGCAACAAAACCGTCTTTGTGTGCTTTCCGGCTTACTTTCTTGCTCAATGCATTGAGAAATATATTTGTCAAAAAAGTATTTGTAAGTTTTGCTGGAAGTCGTTTTAAGAATTGTTGAATTTTATTTTTTGGTCTAACATATTCTATTACTATTTCAAGACAAATTCTTCTTATAGTTTCAAAAGATTCTCCTTGTCCGTCTAATGTTTTAATTAGGGCTAAAAAATAAGCGCTAAAATCAAGTCGTTTGTCAATAGGATTAATTGACTTCAAAGCAAAATTGGTGTCGTTAGAAATACTCCTGAAATTTTTATCTATTACGGAAATTAAGAAATCTGAATTATTAGGATAAGTGTTCTTGACGGCCTTCGTAAAATATTTTTTATAATTATCCATTTTCAATTTGTCATTGTTTAGTTGTTGTCAATTTGATTTTGCAATATTTAGTTTCTTCTATTTTGTCAGGCGAAAGTTGGTTTGTTTTGGTCTCCTAGAGTTGCCGCTAACGGTTTGCGGCTTGGCGAAGGTGGCGATTTTCACCACAAATGTTGATGCGGAGAACCAAAGTTTGATGAACCACAAAAGTGTCTGCGGAGCACGAAACCCCCGCTATCGCAAACCCAATGTTCAAGCGACACCTACGGTGAAGACCTGATTCAATAACCTCGTTACTTAGCGTTTCACAAATTTAAATTTTTAAAAATGAAAGGTAATGAATTTTCAAAAAAGACACTAAGTGAGAAAGCGGTAAATTGGATTAAAAAATTGCATCAGCTACTAGTGCTTAAAGAGTATGGCAAGGGGACATTGCGCAATTAAGTACAAGAAATGACCTTGTTGTTTAAGTATTACCATGATAAAGAAGTGGAGCAAATCACACAGCAAGATATAGAGCAGTATCTGATGTACATAAAAGAAGTGCATCAAGTGGGAAGAGCAAAATGCAGAAGTGTAGCACAGTCGAGTAGCTTTTTCTTTAAAAGAGTGCTACAAGTCGGCTATATAGTGCCCAGCAATTTATATCCGAAGAAGCAATTTATACTGCCTGACATTATGAGTGAAGATCAAGTGAAAAAATTGATGAGTGCAAGCTTAAGCCTGAAGGAAAAATGCGTAGTGGGACTATTATATGGGAGTGGTATGCGAATCAGTGAAGTTTGTAATCTGAGGATAAAAGACATAGAAAGTGAAGAAAAGAGGATCCAAGTGTATCAAGGCAAAGGAGGTAAAGCCCGATATACTTTGCTGCCGGAATCATTGATAGCAGAGATGAGAAAGTACTATGTAGAAAGTGGTAAGCCAAGAGAATATTGTTTTACAAGCAAGCAAACTAAACAAGCTCATAGCATAAGAGCGATGCAAGTGGTGGTGAATACTGCCATGGAGAAAGCAGGTTATGAGCGGGGGAAATATACAGCACATACCTTGCGCACAGCTTTGCTACTGGGAGTGAAGACCTCTTTTGTCGGCCTACATTTGTAAAAAATCTGGCCCCTTATTCCATGCTATCAAAAAGCCTTCTTCTGGCTACTGGTGCACCTAGCTTGTCGCTGAACACCGTATTGTCCCGTCCTCATAACGGGACCCTTCCGCTCGGCAGTGGGGCTTAAGTTAATGTTTTTGTCTCCGATTTTGGGGAGGGCTTTTTTCTATACGACTAAATGTTATGCGGTCGGCTTTCTATTATATTATGCAAGTTTAACAAAGTTGTCTTCGAGTTTTACGTTAAAATTATTTTTGTTCGTACAAAAAATGGGGAATGACCGCTAACCTCCGACGCTCGAAGGAGCGAAGGCGTTGGTCGCGCAGGGACGGCAATTGTTGGCGAAGCTGGCATAACTGCAGAGGTGAGATGGGAGATGGGAGATGTGAGGGCGTCAGTGCGCCTTCGGTCCTGTGTTCCGGTCTCATATCTCCCATCTCCCATCTCCCATCTGCCCATGTGTGGTATCGTCGGCTACATCGGTCCCAAGCAGGCCACCCCGATCCTCGTCTCGGGCCTCAAGCGCCTCGAGTACCGCGGCTATGACTCGGC
>JAYSTG010000670.1:0-6447 GCA_043719965.1 Saprospiraceae bacterium
TAATATTTAAAATTAAAAAAAAGCTTACCTGCTTTAATTTATGAAAAATTAAATAGTCTACTGCACAAAAGGAAGGTCGACCACTTCTGCTGCCAGTAGTTTTTCACCTGCTTTAATCTGAATGAAAGTGCCTGCAGTTGCGAAAGCAATATCCACATATCCCATGCCTATAGGTATTCCAAGGCAAGGGGACACTGTACCTGAGGTCACCTCACCGATTACAGCGCCATCCGCAGATAGTATGGCATAATGTTGTCTCGGTACACGACGGTCATGTACTTTAAATCCTACCAACTTCTTTTTGAGTCCATCTTTTTTTTGTTGTTTAAAAAAAACAGAATTGGTAAATGACCCTTTATTCAACTTTGTGATCCATCCCAGCCCAGCTTCCAAGGGAGAGCTGGTATCGTCGATATCATGACCATATAAGCAAAACCCTTTCTCCAGTCGTAAGGTATCTCTTGCACCAAGACCTATGGGTTGGATATCATAAGGTGCACCAGCTAAAAATATAGCCTCCCATACTTTTATTGCATCCCTTTCATCAAAGTATAATTCATATCCACCGGCACCGGTATATCCTGTAGCAGATATCAGTACATTATCTATGCCTGCAAATCGCCCTTTGGTAAAAGTATAATATGCTAAAGAACTCAGTGGAATATCAGTGAGTGATTGTAAAGCTTTTGTGGCTAATGGGCCTTGTACGGCGAGCAAAGCGGTCTGATCTGAAATATTGATAAGTCGAGCATCAAAATGATTATGTGCAACGATCCAATTCCAATCCTTATCGATATTGCCTGCATTGACGACTAGCATATAGGCTTGTTCGTCAGCATTACATTGATCTTCATCGAGTCGATAGACCAATAGATCATCTACAATGCCGCCGTGATCATTAGGTATACAGCTATATTGTGCCTGACCGATATTGAGCTTGGATACATCATTCGTAGTCACAGCTTGGATCAAATCAAGCGCTTGTCTGCCTTTGACGATAAACTCTCCCATATGTGAGACATCAAAGACCCCTACTTTATTGCGTACCTGCAGATGTTCTTCTGTGATCCCTTTGCTATAATATATAGGCATATTGAAGCCGGCAAATTCGGCCATTCGAGCTCCCAGTGCTTTATGTATAGGAGCTAGTGCAAGTTCTTTCATTCTGAAAAATTGATACGCAAGATTTTGTCCCCAATCTGAATATTACTTACCACATCCATCCCGGAAATCACCTCAGCAAATATCGTATAATTTCCATCCAAATGTGGGGTAGGACTATGAGTAATAAAAAACTGACAACTTTCCGTGTGATTTCCACTGGAGGCCATGCCGACCATGCCTGCTTTATTGTAATAGTTCAATGGGGTCTCGGATCGAATACTATAGTCCATAGAACCATACCCATCTCCGCGTGGGCACCCTCCTTGAATCACAAAATTGGGCACCACCCGATGAAAATTTTTACCATTAAAAAACTCCAATTTTCCCAATCGCACAAAATTGAGAACCGTTGCAGGAGCGGTGTTTTTTAATAATTTGAGTTTGATAGAACCTTTGTCCGTTACGATCTCTGCCATGGAAGTAACTCCGTCCAGGGCAAAATCTGAAGCCACTAGTTTTTTATAATTTGACATCGGAGTAAGTGGCGCAGCTACTCCTTTGAGTGTATTGAGTGTCTTGGTCAGCATATATTGAGCATAGGGATTAGCGCTCAAGCCAGATTTGATCTGTTCGATTGCAGCGATGTCTTCCGTTTTCTTCAGGTCTAATGCTTCGTCTTTTGCTCCTGACTCTATGATTTCAAGAGCCGCTTCGTCTCCTTTTATCAATTGTTCATGAATGAAAGCAAGTATTGTTTTTTTAATAGACTCTGTACCGGAACCATAAGCATTGGTAAAATATTTGCTTTTGACAGCCTCCAATCCTCCATCCATGACGGCAGAGTGGATAGCAGGAATGCCCGATTGTCTGCCTATATCGAGTATAAAGTTTATGTTTTTAGGATCGGTAGATAATGCTTTGATGCAGGCTGTTTTTTCTTGAAGATTATCCGTTCTATTCAATATGGATTTCAGTTCACCATTGATATTGCCTTTCGTAATGCCATAAGCATATGAAAAGTTCTTATTAGCTATTCCTAATAGAGGTACTTTGATTTGCCAGGGTAGATTTTCGCGAGCAAGATTCCTATAATCATTGGCATCCGCTTCCCGGCCAAAATCATTGAGGTAATTAAGTGCAGTAGTTGCCACGGAAATATTTGTGTTTTTGATGGCAGCCATCACGATAGGCTTCACTCGAGGGTAATCGAAATTACTTAAAGATCGCAATGCATTAGACGACATTTTTTCGTCTTCGTTTTTAGTGATGATTTCATTTAGTACAGCCCAGGCTGCTTCGGATTTAGATTTTCCTATGGCAAGTATGAGCGCTGATTTAATGTCCGTATTGGTCTCTTGACGATATGCATTGATTAAAAGATCAGATGGACTGGTGAGATCGAGATTTTTGGCTCTCGCCAGATAATGAGCAGCTACTAATCGCACTTCATGAGGGAAATGACTATTCGACAGGAAACGAATAGCGGTGGCTGTGCCGGCTGGATCGTAGATGCCTCTGAGCATATATCTATAAATACCTCTGATTTGGCCTAATAATAGTAGAGTATCTGAAGGTCTATAAGTCTCCACCGTCGACATGGCATGCAAGAAGTCAGGAGTTCCAAGTCGGCCTATTGCTTCGAGAATAGCGCCATTGATCGGTGAATTAATACCGGAAGTATCATATTGACGAAAACCTCCTATCAAGGCTGACTGACTTTTGGAAGCACCTATCAATCCCAAACTATGGGCCGCTGCAGTCGAAACAAAAACATTAGGATCCCGGACGAGTACTGCTAATGTATCTGCAGCTGATGAATCACGTATAGATCCTAGTGCAAGTGCTGCTGTATATCTTACAGAAGGATCAGAGGAGGAAAAATAGGAATAAATACCGCGAAGGTCTTGGTCATTTTGCATTTGTAGTACTCTTCGTACGGTCGAATCCTGTAAATTGGTATGAACAGATTGTAGATCGATGATATCTCCATTACTTTTATCCTTTTTCACGGGTATGCAGGAATAAACAAAGCAAAGGACTACTACAAAAACTATATTTAAGAATGCATTGTGGATAATTCTCATGAAATTAATTGTCTCAAATTGAACATTAAAAGCTTGAATACCAATACTACTATGTCTGACACTGCTTATGGTCTTCAAAGAAGGCACAAAGTTAGATATAATATGCCTAATACAAGAGCTATCTTCAGATAAATCCATCTCATCTATAAATGAAAAAACCTTTGGTCAGTGACTCAAAGGTTTTCATTGCATGCTAGTATTTTTCAACCTTCAAATTAAGTTTTGACTAAGGTCGGCATTTTAGCATATTGGAGTATCTTATGCACACTGCTCAAGGAAGGTCGGATTCGGAGGTTTTTGATATGATCTACAATCTCTTGCATCTGCTGTGTGTTACATAAGGATCCGCCGTAATGCCCATCTTTGTCTGATTCACCAAAATTGAAAGTAACTAGCTCGTTTTGTGTAATGTTTTTCACCATAGATGATTTTTAATGAATAAATTGTTTTACGTATATAGAAACTAAAGAATGTGCATGAATATTGTAGTCATTAATGGATTTCAAATGTTAAAGTGTTAATAACTTGTAAATCAATAAAATATATAGTTTATTTATTTGTTATTTCTTAAAATTTTGAGCGTTATTTTAGATCCAGGAGCACCAAAAGGGAAGAAATCGCCGTCAACCACAAGATCATCTGCTTAAATCGAGTGTCATTCATCCTGTTTACAAGATGAGCCCCCAGCCAAAACCCTAGGATGATCCAAGGTATAAGATAAAGATTCAAAACAAAACTATGTAGAGTTATGGTCTTCCACATCCAAATATGAAAAGGGAGCTTAAACAAGTTGAGTGCAAAAAACAGCCAGGCCACTGTACCTATAAAGTGATCTTTGGTCAATCGCATACTTATAAAATAGACATTGGAAAACGCTCCTGCCAGATTGCCAATCATCGATGTAAATCCTGTAGCCCAACCCATACTCGAAGCAAACCATGGATGGGATGGAATATGAGTGATCGATTTAGCCTCCCACCAAAACAAAGCGGCAACTGAGATCAATAGGATCACGGACATCAATCGCTTGAATAACTGATCATCGATATGCTTACCACACCATGCAGCGATGATCACGCCGACCATGACCCAAGGCATGAGTCGGATCAGGTGAGACCACAGGGCATGACGCTTGTAATACCACACCGCTATAACATCTGCTATGATCAGCATAGGTAGAACCATACCTGTTGATATCCTGCTGCCAAAGATCCAGGCCCATATGGCAACAGAAATTACAGATATATTATTGATACCAGCCTTGGACATTCCGATGAGGATTGCAGATAAAAAAATAAGCCCCCATTGTAAAAGCCCCAAGTCATACTTCGGCAGTTCATACATTGAAAATATTCATATAGTCTAAAAGAGCATAAAAGTAAATCAATATCAAGAATAGCTAGTTAAACATTCTATGAAAAAGGGACCAGCTTACAGATTAGTCGTCCAGATATGGTGGGTAATACGGGTACTTATCTTGACTATCCATTTGAGCATGTCGAAGTACGGGAATCTCTCGGAAGCGTTGGAACCCAGTAGGCTAATATTGAAGATTGGCTTTTAAATGTAAGCTTTGAGTGGCTTGCAAATTGAGCCCTGACTTGGCGCATTAAGTCATTCTTCACTGCCTGTTGAAGACTTTTTATTCGTGTGGTTGACAATTAGTATAAAAACATTACTTTTGTCAACAAACCTAAAATACTTAGATAAATAACGCAATGGAAAATGTATTTGGAAATAAACTGATGTCAGCCCGAAAAATGGCTGGCATGTCCTTACAGGATTTAGAAAACAAACTTGAAAAAGTTGTTTCCCGTCAGGCATTGCATAAATACGAACAGGGCAAAATGAAACCTGACAGTCGGGTGTTGCTTGCTTTGTCAAATGCTCTGCATGTGCCGGTAGATTATTTTTATTCAGTTCCCAATGTCAAAGTAGAACTAAAAAATATTGATTACCGAAAGTATTCTTCAAAGATTTCAAGAACCGAACAGTTGTCGTTGGAAGAAAAAGCAAAGGAAAATTGTGAACGCTATTTGGAATTGGAACATTTGATAAACCCAAATGAAATATCAGAATATTTTGTTTACGATAAAGTAATTGAAACTGCAGACGATGCTGAAAGGGCTGCAAAGAAATTAAGAGAAGTTTGGTCGCTTGGTTATGACCCGATTCCTGATGTAGTTGAAATGTTAGAGGACAAGGGTTACAAAGTAATTGAGTTAGATGCCGCCGATAGTTTTGATGGAATGAAAGCAGATGTTGGCGGCAAAAAAATAATAGTACTGAAAAAAAGTGCGAAGGAAGGCGCAGATGTTGTTAGAAAAAGATTTACCGCTTTGCATGAATTGGCTCACCATTCTTTAAAGTTCTCCAAGAAAATTTCCGATAAGGAAATAGAAAAATTGTGTCACACTTTTTCATCTGCCGTTTTGTATCCTGCTGATATGGCAAAGAAGGAATTAAGCAAAGACCGGTTTCATTTTTATCAAAACGAATTGATGCTGATAAAAGAAAGATGGGGAATTTCTTTCTCTGCTGTTTTCGCCAGGGCTTTACATCTTGGCATTATCACTAGTTTTATTTATAAGCGTTTCAATATTGGTTACAGAGAAAGAAAATTGCACCTGAATGAACCAGGTAAATTTATGAGCAAAGAAAAACCAGTGAAGATGCAACGGTTGGTTTACATGGGCCTGTCAAAGGAAATTTTAACGATTAACGAGGCTGCATACTATCTCGGAATGTCGGCTTGGAAATTTAAAGAACAATTGCATCAGATAGTATGAAACAACATATTCCAAAAAATTCCAAAACAATAAAGTTGAATGAAAACCTATATAGACCTCAGTCAAACGATCACCGATAAGATCATCACCTACAAAGGCCTGCCAGCGCCGATCATTTGTGATTATCTATCTAGAACAGCCAGTAAAGCATTCTATGAAGAAGGTACCAGCTTCCAGATTGGCCGTATAGATATGGTGGGTAACACCGGTACCTATCTGGACTGTCCATTTCATAGGTATGAATACGGCAAGGATCTATCTGAAGTAATGCTGGACCGTTTTGTAAATCTGCCTGCGATCAAGATCGTAGCCCCCTATACTTCTGGAATAAAAATAGATATAGAAGCATTTAGAAATGTGGACTTATCAGGTAAAGCGGTATTGATTCAATCCGATTGGTCTACCAAGTGGATGACTGATTCATATTATCATGACCATCCGTATGTAACCGCTGAAGCTGCTGTTTATCT
>JAYSTG010000068.1:0-2185 GCA_043719965.1 Saprospiraceae bacterium
TCCTATCCCATTGACCCCAGTTGTGTGCTTGTTGGAGTCCTGCAACTACTGCGTCGATACATTCTAAGGCTTTGAGCCCCGCTTTAATCGCTTCGTTGATATCAATTTTTAGTAGTTGTTGTCCTTCTATCTGGCTGTAAATTTTTTTTAACTCAAAAGATGCTGGACCAGATAGACTCATGAGTTCTTTCTCCTGAGTTGCACTTAGTTCCGTGAGTCGTTTTTCGATGGCTGATATACTTCCAGATTTTTTTTGCAAGATATTTTTTTCAAACTCCAGAAGTTCGAGGGATTTGCGAACATGATCATATTTTAGGGAAGCCTGAAGATATTCTTGGCGCTCTTTCTCCATTTGAGCTTCCTGATTGCCCAGTACCTTATGAAAAAGGGCTTTCATCCCTATCTTTTCCAATTTTTCTACATCTTCAAACTCCTTTTGCATTTGGTGTTCGAGGGGGATCAGATCTCTTTTGAGGTTTTCAATTTCCGGTATGATTTCATGGAGCCGAGCGTCAGCTTTTTTCAAGATATGATGCTCTTCGAGTAATTTTTTGATTTCTTCACCTAAGGCACTCATTTATAGGAGTTTCTTTTATTGATTTCTGGAATACAAAAATGCAAATTTTCAGCATTCCAGATGCAAATTTTTTTGGATAGGATTCAAACATATAGCCAAAAATAATATATGAATTATTTATATTATTTCATTTATTCTTAATATGATCGTCGTATTTTCGTACCGAAATCAAATTTACATATATTAAACGCTCTTTTATGAAATCTCACAATTACAAAAAGATTTTTCTTGCCCTACTAATTGGTGTCTTCTATTCATTTGGATTGAAAGCACAGGTTACAAGTGGTTCTATTTCAGGTATTGTTATTGATAATGGCAATGAAACCCTGATTGGAGCTACTGTCATGGCTACACATGTACCCTCTGGTACGAGGTATGGTACAGCTACAGATATAGATGGGAGTTACATGATTCCTGCAGTGCGTATTGGTGGTCCATTTACATTAACTGTTTCATATGTAGGCTATCAGGATTATACCCAGGAAGATATATATGTAAGTTTAGGGAATACTACAGTAGTCGATGTCAAAATGACTGAAAGCTCTGCTATATTGACTGAAGTGGTCGTTTCGTCTGCAAAAAACGATTTGATTAGTTCTAAAAAAACTGGTGCAGGTGCCACTATTGGTCGTGAAGCTTTGGAAAGGATGCCAACGATCGGAAGGACGATAAATGACATTACAAAATTAAACCCATACTCCAATGGTAGATCGTTTGGAGGCCAAGATAATCGTCTGAATAATTTTACGATTGATGGTGCTGCATTTAACAATGGTTTTGGCTTAGGTAGCGAGGCACAGGCAGGTGGTCGGACCAACTCTACGGCAATTTCATTAGATGCCTTAGAAGAAGTTCAAATCAATATTGCTCCTTTTGATGTAAGACAATCCGGGTTTGCAGGTGCCGGAATAAATGCGGTCACCAGATCAGGTACAAACCAGGTTAATGGTTCTGTATACTTTTTTAGAAAGCAAGACGAATTGATTGGAAATAGTGTCAGTGGCATTGATTTTACTCCGATTCAGAAACCAAATTCATTTGAGAATACCATGGGGTTTAGAATTGGTGCACCACTGATTAAAAATAAACTATTTATCTTCATAAATGGTGAATCTGCCAAGGCTGAACTGCCTGCTACAACTTGGCTTTCCAATAGACCTGGCGCAACTGGTCAAGTCTCTCGCACCACAGCTGCCGATCTGGATAAATTAAGTGATTTTATGAAGTCAAATTTCAATTACATCACTGGCCCTTACGAAGGGTATAATAATGAAGTAAGTAGTAAAAAGGGCTTAGTCAGATTGGATTATAACATCAACGATAAAAACAAATTATCGCTGCGGTACGCTCATCATGATTCCCAATCTGATGCAATCATCAGTAATAGTACATCAGCAGGAAATGGAAATAGGACAAATAGTGCTACTGCCATTTCATTTCAAAATGCAGGCTATATCATTCAGGATAACACACGATCTATAGTTGGTGAGTTAAATTCAACCTTAGCCAAGAGAACTTCTAACAGTCTCTTGATTACATATAATAAACAGATTGAAGACAGAAAATATCGGACAGATTTATTTCCGACGGTAGACATATTAAATGCAG
>JAYSTG010000671.1:0-2464 GCA_043719965.1 Saprospiraceae bacterium
TTTGTTACTTTTTTTGCGGAAAAAAAAGTAAGACAAAATCAATTAACCCGTGTTTGTATTTTAGATAATTTACCCACTAAATACAGCGAAGAGCCATTATTTTTAACGTTGTAATTTAAATACTACCGGCAAAGTAAATAGGACACTTACTGACTTGCCATGTTGTGACCCCGGCTTCCATCTAGGCATATTTTTAATGACTCGCAATGTTTCTTCATCGCAACCACCACCTATACCACGCAAGATTGAAATCTTATCGATCTCTCCAGTCTTGGTTACAACGAATCGAACAATGACTCTTCCTTCAATATTGTTTTCCTGTGCTGATTCCGGATAATGAATATGTTTAGCAAGGTATTTGAGCAGTGCAGCTTCTCCACCTTTAAATTCTGGCATGATTTCAGTATAATCATATACCTGAGTAGTGGAAATTAATGGCTTGGTTGCCTGGATTGGAGTTTCTCCGTTTTCATTGGGCCCTTGTGGATCAGAGATTAATTCCGATCCGTCCTGCTGGGCAGCTTTATCTATAGTCGATATGATCTGATCTTGAAGTTGATCTTGAGTAGGAGGCTTGATATCATCAGTTTTTAGATCATCACTCACTACTTGGACTGTGGTGAACTTTACTTGAGGTTTAAGCTTTTGCTCCTTGGGAGTCGATCTAAGCTTTTCTTTGGAGATAACTTTCTTTACAGGCTCCAGGATATATTCTGTGGTCAGGTTTACTTCCTTCCACACCTCTTGCACGATGTCATGCGGAGCATGCATCTTTTGATAAATCCATGGTAAAAGAAATAACATCACTAAAAAGGAAGTTGAAACAAATAAGCCTATGGCAAGGTATCTGTCATGTGAGTGACGAAGAGTATAGGCGCCATATGCTTTGTTTCGATGTTCAAAGACATAGTCATCTAGGGAGGTCATGTTGTTTTTCATTTGAATGGATGATTTAATGAATAAAAAAATAAAAGAGTCTTGATGAAGGGTATGCTTTAGTATCAACTAAATATGCTATAGAATTTTATTAGATTAATCCGTTATATTATTAGATGCATTGATATTGCAATAGTGGTGTGATGGTATCGAAAAAAAATTATTGTATGAGGCAGGAGTATTTGGAATGCTGTTTTTTTTTAAAAAATCAACTCTAATTATCTCTTCTACGCACGGAGTAGCACATTAAACAACCTTATTTGTTTTTTAGTAATTTTGATGCTTTAAAAATTCATTCATGAAGAACCTGCTCTTATTTCTTGCTTTTATTTTCTTTACTTTTATTTCTTGTAAAATTGCTTATGTCCCGAATACCGTCAATGTCCCATTATTTGATGACTCTGGCGAGTACCGATTAAGTGGAGATACTAAGGGAAATATACAATTTGCTGCCAGTGTCGATAGACATGTAGGCATTATGGCCAATGCCCTATTTCGTCAAGATGGCAAAAGTGCCGATGCAATCAATGGTAAAGGCAACTTTTATGAAGCTGGAGTAGGTGCATTTTCAGGTGGCGAAAGTTTAGTTACCTGGGAGACTTATGTCGGAGCAGGTATAGGACAAATTAAATTCGTGGACAATGGCAAAAGTTTTGATACTAAAGGTGCTCGAGTTTTTTTCCAACCCAGTATAGGAGTACATCACAGTATATTTGAATTGGCATTGACCGGTCGATTAGTTGGTGGTCGTTATAGCGAATACAATACTACCTATACTACGCAGGAGCTGATCAATAACAAACTTGCCGATCTCGATAAACACACTTGGCTATTTGCAGAGCCCGCTATTACCGGCCGTATCGGATATCGGTGGCTCAAACTTCAAGTACAGATCGGCAAAGCATTCAAACTCATAAATAAGCCAATTGCTTTTGATGAAAATTTTAGTAGTGTTGGTTTGATTTTTGACTTTGGGAGGTTTTATAGTAATTGAGGGCGTTCAAGTAAAACAGTTTATATGACTACTTGCCTCTTGATCATTAAAGATGTTTTGAATGCTTGAACCATCATTTGAATTAATATTTTCTTTCACTGATATATTTTCAAATTTTTGGTTGAATGTTTCCCTTTTAATCAAGGATACCCTCCTTTAAATAAATTTATCGTCCGATCTGTCGGGTATTCAAATGTTAAAGTTTGTAACATTCTAAATTTTCATTACATTAGACGATATGAAAACAACAAAAACCTCTTTAACCATTGGACTGCTATGTCTTACCCTTACCATATTTGCTCAATTACCTCGTACGATAAGCTACCAGTGCTTATTGACTGACCCGGCGGGTAATTTTTTTACCAGATGGAAATAGAACGCTGACTTTAAAATTATACGACAACCTAGCGAGTGCAACACCGATCTACATGGAATCCCAGACCTTACCTGTCGTCAAAGGATTGTTTAATGCTATTATAGGTAGTGTAGTGCCTATTCCGACTTCATTGACTTTTGATAAAGCTTATTTCCTTG
>JAYSTG010000672.1:0-2462 GCA_043719965.1 Saprospiraceae bacterium
GAATTTAGAAAAATAATTAATAAGAAATAGTATGAATTTATCTGAGCAAACACCACAACACGGGAAGCTATCAAAGTATAGCATTAAAAACATTTTTAAGGTGGATAAAACAGGTTCATCGCATTAACGGGTACTTCTTCAAAATATATGGGCTATGTAAATCGATGAAATCAAATTACATAGATTCTATTCAGCATAAATTCTTTAAAATATTAAAAGGCAGTTAAAAGGGATTTCATCTAGAAGTTACCTAATCCTGAAATTACCAAGTACCTGCTTAATAACAGTAATGCGTTATAAATCAATATGTTATAATTGTATCAATAAGTCCTACTTTCAAATTTTGAGATTAAAGCCGGTTATCTAATGGCTTTTAGCAAAACATCTGAGGTTTAATAGAGTTACTTGATTATTTATAACTATCTCAATGCTTTAGTTAAATACTTGATTATCCATGATTTATTAAAAGGATGCATTGTTGCGATGAACCATTAATATGTCTAGTAGACAAACCTTAATTAACTATCCGCGCTAAATAGAAGGTTTAAGTATCTGATGCCCTATGCTGCACTCCAGGCATTTTTTAGGATTGCAGTACTGATTTTTGAGTTGGATCATCGCTTGACTTTGCATGGCCTGTTCCGCTTTCCACCCTAGTACTGCCCATCCTTTGGTAATGGTATTGACTTCAGCGGGAACAGCGCTAAGCAATCGCAATGCCTTGTCTTTATAGTTTTCATCATCCATAGAGATACCATAAGCAAAAAGCAACGGGCAGATGGTATTAATGATGATCGTATGGATTGTTTGTTTGCCTAGTTTTTTATCTTTTGTATCGCTTTCATCGCCAAAACTGTAATGGTTTTTCCAATACGATGTGACGGTGACATCCAGTAGGTTTATGATTTCCTTTGTATTCTGAGCAATTAAAAATTTAGAAAAAAGAGCATGCGATTGAAAAAGTATTCTTGCCAATTGAGCAATGCGAATCGTGGGAAAATGCGCAGGTCTCATCCTTAGAAATTTCCACATAGAGGATTTCATAGGACTCAAATTATATTTTTTCTGTAGAAATTGATACTCCTGCTTTAACTTACTGATATAGGTATCTTCCAGTGTTGATGCTGCCAATAATCCGGATTGACCATACAACAATGCTTCTATCTGGATCAATTGGTCCTGATGTTTGCCGATGATATGCAACGGACAAATGCGAGTAAGCATCTCCATGGCATCACCATTGACCGGCGCGCCTAGAGATCTTGCTAGTTTTTGATAGGTCACCGACTGCCAATCCCCTTGTTGAAGTTTCAATGCCTCTAATATGCCTTTAGATTTCTCTTCCAATCGTTCAGCCATCAATCGATATAGCCAGGATGATCTGACGATGTCACTTACACGAGGCAATAGCTCTCCACAGGGCACCCAATGTACATTTTGCATCAGGTATTCATATTGCAACAACATAGTTTTATTTACTCTAGTACTCAATTCAAGGCATGGAATGATAGTGCCTGAGGCATGGTATATATCCTGATTCTTGATCCATACCACATGAAGTATGACATTATTATATGCCTTATTTTTCTGATGTTGATGCAGCACCCAATCTGAAGCTTTTACATGAATCTCTACACTGCCGGCCCACAGGGTCTTGCCGATTTTGATTTTTGCATTTGAAAAGTCTGGGCCGGAGTCTGTGTTTCGATCTCCACTGTATTGAATCTCTATTGGTTCATCCTCTATGGTCGTGAGCGCTTGAACATCAAAATAATGATACCGCCATATAAAATAGAGTAATTCTTCTGTGATCTGCATGTGGCCAATAAATAAATCTACTTTGATTCTACATAATTTTTAAAATTATTCAATATAGATTGCCAACCTTGTTGTTGGAGTTCGATCGAATTCATATTTTCAGCATCAAAAGACTCTACTACATAGGTCGTCGTATCGTCTCCAGAAAAAATGATTTTTGCTTTTCGGCCATCTTCCATAACATAACGTATGCATTCATGCAAGATTACTTCATCATAAGTGCCCACAAAATCAAATCCCATACTTCCATCTTTTGCTTCCATCCTCGAAAGGAATTTTCCTCCTGGTTTCAAATCATTTTCTGCATATGGAGTATGCCAGGCTTCGGAAGCATTATTCCATTGCTGGATGTGATCCGGTGTGGTCCAATATTGCCAGACCTTAACTCTAGGAGCTTGAATCAGGGCTTCGACGGTAATGACAGTTGGTGCTTGATCCATAAAGACATTAATTTGAAATACAAAGATGAAAATAATTTATGTCTCCTGCACACTCCTGCACACAAAAGAGGAAGGTTTGAATCGGGGGCAACAGCAGGTATCTTTACCAATCATTCCTAATCGCCACTGACCTCTAAATGGTTAAACTTATAACAACTTAATTAATCCTAGTCAAAAAAGTATCGTACTTATCTTTGAAATTTG
>JAYSTG010000673.1:0-2461 GCA_043719965.1 Saprospiraceae bacterium
ATGGAGACAGCTGCTTGGAATGCTTTAAATAATTCGCTTTTTTCCATGGTGGACGAACTTACCGAAATCGATCCTAAGAGTCTTGTGCAGATCGCCACAGCCCAATCCGTCTCGATCACCGATATATTTTATAATGCCAATAAAAGCAAGTTGATAAAAGTGGTGAAGCCGGCAGCTATCACAGCTTTCAAATTATCGGGTGGAAAAAAATTATATAAAAAGATAGAAAAAACGATAAAACGATCTGGAACATCCCCTTTAAATATAGACAACCCTGAATACCTGGCAGAAGCCGCTACCGAATATTTCTTTTCTTCGTTAAAAGCTCAAGAAAATGGAATTCGTAAAAATCCATTAAAGGCTTTGGATAATCTGTTAGATATCTTATTTAAGAAAGATAAGAACTAAATAAGAATAAAAAATTCGTTTTTTTAATCCTGAATACAACCTATAGGAGCCCCATCCGGCATTCTACTTGGTTCCAGAGCAATAAAAGAACTCGGGTTCATCTTATATTTTTTTATCAATTCTTTTAAATACACTCCTTGCACGGAAGTGCTGTACTCCAACTGAGGTTCCAGTAAGTGAATGAATCGTACGCAAGCAGCCATGACGGTAGATGGGAGGTTTTTGTCTACCATGAGCGATAGTAATTTATTGAGTAAAATACGCTCGTTATTTAGTTTTATCTCTTGTTGCAAACCATTGATCGCTGTGGTCGAATTTAGTTTTTTGTGTAGCGATTGCAAATAAGTCAATAGATTCATATGACTGGCATCCCTTGCATTTTGTTCGACGAGACGAGTCATGCGCTCACTATTTAGTAAGAAGGATATCACATGGGCAGCCATAGATTCTGCTGCGGCCAAAGGGTCGAAGGTCAATCCGGTGTTAGATTTAAATAGTTCACGATCTCTGTCAAACCCAGGAGGGTGGGGTGGTATCAACTGAATGATACGTTCCGGCAAAGCTAATTCAGAAGGACTGATACTTTGTATTAGTGCATTGAGGGCATTCATTTGTTGGTCTGCTGGGACCATGAGATTCGTAACCTGACCATCTCCTTTCAATGCATAATTATAATCCACACCTCCAATCCATTTGCATACCGCCTCTACTTGATAGCGATGACTTAAATATACAGGGACTAATATATTTTCTAAGAGGGCCATAGGCTCACCGGTACGTATACTATTTACACCAAAATGATTCAACGCTTGCATTCTGACTCTTAGCACTCGTTGTAGCTCATTCACAGCATTATCACCATTATCCCATAAATGGGTGGATGGGTGAGCGCTTCCTGCAGGACGACCATCTTGATCAGATAGATATTTAAGTCCCGTTTTAATCGTTTCTTGTAAAATGAGATCCAATTCTTTGGATTCATCAGTACCTTGTGGAAAATCTTTATAACCCCACAGGATCGCACGCTTGTCCCATTCGCCAATCCCAATATCATAGGCATGCGAGAAGTCGACCTTGCCATCTTTAAAATCAATGACTGGATGTGGGTAATCCATCACGGAAGCTCTATTATTTACGCTGGAAGCATAATTGTGTTGAAGCCCCAGTGTATGTCCTATCTCATGAGCTGCTAATTGTCTTAACCTTGCTAAGGCCATTTCAGACATGGAAGAAGTATTCAGGTCATTCCCATTAAAAGGTGATGCCATCCCTTGAGCGATCATGTAATCCTGGCGTACACGCAATGATCCTAAAGACACGTGGCCTTTAATGATCTCACCGGTACGAGGGTCCGTGATTGAATTTCCATAGGACCATCCTCGTGTGCTACGATGTACCCATTGAATCACATTATATCGCACATCCATAGGGTCTGCATCTAGTGGCAACTCTTTCACTTGGAACGCATTGATGTATCCAGCTGCTTCGAAAGCTTCATTCCACCACCTTCCTCCATCCATCAGAGCAGATTTGATGGGGTCAGGGCATCCGGGGTCCATATAATAAATGATAGGCTCTATTGGCTCACTTTGTGCAGCAAATACATCTTTTTTAGCTAATCGATGTCGAACAGTAAATGACTTATTGATTGATTCAGAAATCGGTGTAGCATAATCAAAATAGGATACATCATAAAAACTGGATCGAGGATCATACTTCCTCTTCTTGTAATTATTATCTGGCAATGCTACAAAAGAATGATGTTGATGGACTGTCACAGCTTCAGGACTAGGCGTCACACTTCTGATATATGCTCCGGTAGGTTTACCGATGAATGTTAATAAGACATCGAATTCAGAATTTTTTGGAAAATTCTTAGTACGATCGAGGTTGATCACACTTCTTGTAAGATCCAATCGGTATGTTCCTTGTTTGGTACTTTCAAGTCTACCGATTACATCATGAGCATCCTGCATTAAAAATGGAGTGAGATCTATAGATAGGATCCCATTATCTTCTTTATCGATATTGAACCCCCAAAGTACAGATTGGG
>JAYSTG010000674.1:0-2458 GCA_043719965.1 Saprospiraceae bacterium
TTTTTTTGTTACTTTTTTTGCGGAAAAAAAAGTAAGACAAAATCAAGTAACCCGTGTTTGTATTTTAGATAATTTACCCACTAAATACAGCGAAGAGCCATATTTATTCAGGTTCTGCTGACCCTACACCATTGTTAGAAACAGTGCAAAGTGGAATGGTAGATATGAAATTAGTGGATAACTCGGTATATAAGTTACTGATGGAAAAATTTGAATTAGGACTTTTTGAGAATCCTTATGGGGATGTTAATCGGGCAGAAAAATTAGTAGGCAACTTAAATTTCCAAGCTAAAGGGAACCTTGCATTTCGTAAATCCATAGTTCTGATCAGAAATGAATCAAGGATACTGCCATTGAAACCAAAAACCAAAGTGTATTTCGAATCCTATTTTCAAAAAAAAGGAGTAAGTCCAATCCATATTTATCAAAATCATGAAAACAAATATGATGTGGAGTTTGTAAAAACTCCTGAAGAAGCGGATGCGGTGCTGTTGTGGATTACACCAGGGTCAAAATCTTTGTTTGATGCAGATGGATCGCCGTTGCACTTAGCATTGTCCAAAAACGCAGTAGAAGTCCAGCATGTACATGAATTAATAGCTAAAAAACCAACGGTACTCGTAATAAATTATTCTAATCCTTGGGTGATTCGTGAAATCTATGACGATAAGGCTAAAGGGAATGTCAAAGCAGTGATAGCCACTTTTGGGACTACTACCGATGCATTACTGGATATTGTTACAGGCAAATTTAATCCTACGGGTAAAATGCCATTTACCTACCCCGATTTCAGAAAAAGCAGAACAAAGTCAAAAGTCTGATGTCCCTGGCTATTTAGAAGGATCTAGCTATGCTCTGTTTAAGTACAATGAAGGATTGAGTTATCGAGCGAAAAGAAATAATTAGAAATAATTAGAATAAGCAATAGGTTTTAATCATAATAACCCGGAAAAAATTGCTATATTTGCAGCGCTTTTTCAAAGTCAAGCTAAATGATTTTGAATATGAATAGAAGATCGGGAAGTAGTTCAGCCCGGTAGAATGCCTGCTTTGGGAGCAGGTGGCCGCAGGTTCGAATCCTGTCTTCCCGACTGATTATGAAAGGGTTATGAAAAAAATTTTCGTAACCCTTTTTTATTTGAAAGCAAATTTTCATGGGAAACTGGTTATTTCCATCTTATTTATCACTTTCAATCTTTAGCTTGAGAAGAGCATATCAACTGTGATTATTGATATAATCCGCATGAGCTCTTATGCTCCTTCCTTCTTGAATCCTATTCTCCTTCGATGTTTTCCAATCGCTTTAATTTTTCTGCAAGCTCTGAAAAGCTCATAATAAACTTCTTCAATGAAATGAATGCCCTGACTATGGCTATACTGGTTTGTCGAGCTTTTTTGCTTTTCAGCACATTGGCCAACATCGTGACTTCATGCTCAGTGAATGCCAATGGTAAAGCTTTTTTAGGTCGTTTATAACTGGATGTTATCACAAATTGTGATGACATGTCAACCCATTCTTTAGCTGTGATTTGAAACATAAATTCATGAGGAAAAATATCTATATTCCTTTTTACAGCTTGATTCAATCCCCTAGTTTCTACTTCGTAAAGTAATGCAAGGTCAAAGTCAAGCATGGCCTTGTGACCTCGTACTTCGTAGATACTATTTTGGATGGATTCTAGGTGTACGAGTGCTAAATTAAGAAATGAGATTTAAATAGAGTAATGTGGCTGTTTCTTTCTAAAGAAGGGATCAATGAATAAAGTCATTTGAAAAAAATATACTTAGCCTTATTCAGCAGGTGAGCAACTGACCACAATCAGGGTTTTTCAACATACATATCATTTAGAGCAGCTTATGATGCTACCATATTTGTTTTATCAAATTTATTCTTAATTTATAAATCGTTTAGAATATGAAACGCATCAAAAAAATTATCTGTCCGGTAGATTTCTCCGAGATCTCCGATGAAGCATTAGAGATTGCAATCCAACTAGCTAAAAAAAACTCATCCTTCTTTCACCTTTTGTATGTGTTACCGAGGCCTAATTATTACGATTGGACTCTGGCTGGAATGTCTAATATTGTTTTAGACGATTATTTTGAAAGGACCAAGAAAGAAGTAGAAGTCAAAATGAAAGCGCTGGTAGCATTATTGGAAAAAGATCATCCATTTTTGGAAGTAAAATTTGAGATCAGTGATAAAATGGATCCAGCACAAGTCATTATTGATATGGCTAAGAGTGAGAAAGCGGACCTTATCATCATGGGATCACATGGTCGACGAGGCATGAACCGAGTGCTGATGGGTAGTATCGCAGAATCTGTATTAAGACATGCCAATTGTGCTGTCATGATTTATAAAAGTGAAGCCGTTGGTAAGAAGTGAAAGTCTTAAATTTTAAACTTGACCCATTTAATGGCCTACGTACCCATTTAAGGATGATATTATCAATTA
>JAYSTG010000675.1:0-2457 GCA_043719965.1 Saprospiraceae bacterium
AAGGGAGGATGCGGTTGATCTAAAAAAAATTCCTACTCCACTTTGCCCTAGGGCAAAGTGGAGTAGGAAAGGCTCTGACACAGTCTAGTTTACATTCCCACAAAATAGACCACAATAACAAATTTTTGACATTCAATTAACATGTATTCAAGATATTATGAATTAAAAATTAAGTTGATATTACGATTCATCGTAATTTATAGGTCTTTGTAGGGTAGCTTGTAGGAGCTACTGTTGGGAATATTTTCTGGAAACTAAGAATTTTTTCAAAGATCCCATGAAAAATTTCCTATTTTATCAGTTTGCACATTTTGATTACCATCAAGCAAATCCCAAGATCCATCTCGCATCCATCTAAAACGGACTCGGCTTGCCCACATGAATTTTAATTTTTTGGCTACAACTTCAGGTTCCATCACAATATTTGAATAATTATACCCTGAAGGTACACTTGGATATATTATTCCATCCAGGACAACTTTGCTGCCCTTTGAGGATTCTAGCTCATTAAATCCTTTAATTCTTCCAAATGCCCTATCGGCAAAATAATTTGAAAGCATGTATTCTTTTTTATTGTCAGTTTTGGTTTTAGCAAAATGATCAGCGAAATACATTAGACACTTAAATGCTTCTTCATTATTAAGTCTTTTTTGTAAATTGACATTAAACCGTCTTGCATGTTCCAAGTCTTTATCAGGAATACCCAACTCGGGCAAGGCATCCATTAGTTCTTTTAAATATTTTTCAGACTTTGGTAAAGTGGCTAAGACTAAATCATCCTCTAACTTCCAGGTCCCCATAGTAAACCAAAATTCTTGATCATTATCGGGATCATGTTTAATACCCCTTGGTAACATTTCATAAACTGCAACATGCCATTCCGTAGAACAATAAAACATTGATTGTTTTGGTTTGTTAACGCGGCCATATTCTTTTATAAAATCAATTTTATGAGGTGGTATAAAGCTAATACTATTCAAATTACCCCATGGTTCCCTTAAATTACTTGCATTTCCTCTAACTCGATATAAGAAATTATACTCAGGATGAATGTTTTGTCTGAAGACATTGGGATGGTTTTTAATTGCAGTGATATCTACAGGGATACTTGGAAACAGATCATTCATTTCATTCACCAAATCATAGTATTCGTAAGTAGTCACAGTTCTCGTTATTTCATCAAGTTTTTGTTGGTTCATACTTTTTAAATGATCCTTGGTTCATAAAAATTATCACTAGTTGCTTCATTAATACTTATCTTTTTACTATACCTCGACCTAGCTGATATTTCACCGACAAACATTTTTTGCATTTCCGGTTCATCCTTTGTAAAGGTCATGGTATTAGTGATGGAAATCGAGGATGTAAATTTTTCCACATCGTGATCAGCTCCAATATAAGCAAAGGTCCACCGGTTCAATTTCAGCTCTTCTATCAATTTCTTGATATCGCATACGGAATACTCCTTTGAAGCATTTTCCTCCCAATCAGTCAATATCGTCACCATGACATTACAGACTATCTGCCTCTCCAGAACTAGCATGAGCTTGTAAATGCTGAATCCCATAACATCATACACTGGAATTGATGCACCAGGCTGGCTATACTTTGACATATGCCCTGCGATATTCATAATTTAAGTTTAAGAGTATTTTCCAGCTTTCCAACCTGGCAATGAGCCGGTCCCATTTGATTCCAAACCTAAAAAAGAAGTTCCTCATTGTTTATATAGACTTGTTTTATATGCTTTAGAACATTCGCTTTGGGCACCTTAAACCCTGGCATTATCTCACATCCTGGAATTTTAAAGGAAATATCCATATCCGGACCTGTCACGTGGAAATGGGCAGGAGGGTGTTCGTTAGGATAAATTTTAATCTTGTTGGATCCAATGCTGCCTACTTGTTTTCTCATTTCTATGGGTCTTCCCGATTGATCAAACCCAATTGCATTTAGGTGTCCCCAGAGTTCAAACTCTAGAATTTTTAGTTTGTCCATAATCTCTAAATAAAAGTGCGTGCTAAAATTCCATTTACGTATTACAGAAATTTTTAATAGAAAGTTTCCTCACACGATAAAAAAAAGCTTCTTACAAGAATTTGAACTAACAATATACCTTTTGTGCTATATCTAACTTATTGATATTCAATACAATTTAGTTTTTTTTCTATGAAAATTAAGTACATATAATTAATTTTCAGGAAATTCCCGTTCAGTAACAGATTTTCACAATTAATAAGATGTTTTCATGAAGCAAGAGCTATCCGAAAGAGCAAAAACCAAAGAATTCAAAGCGCTGAATGCCGAAGAAATCAAATCCATAGAAAATAAATATCAGGAGATCTTGATGCCTTGAATGCTTAGGATCGATCGAAGGTGGATAAATTGTTGGGTCATTAGAAATGGGAAATTTCTTCAATATATGACAAATCAATTTATGCGCATAATTATAATTTA
>JAYSTG010000676.1:0-6415 GCA_043719965.1 Saprospiraceae bacterium
ATAGGTTACTTTAGATTTTAATTTATACGTTCCTTTTGCATCTGTAATTGTGTTGCCGAGAATACTTGAAGTATCAATATTAAAGAGAGTGATTATACAATTTGTACAAGGAGTCGAATCAGAAGAAAATACTTGACCATATATACCTTGCCCCATAAGTGAATGATAGAATAAAATCAGGCTGAAAATAAAGCTATGCCTATTTAGAATCAAGTTTTTCCACACTTTCGATTTTTATTGTAGTTGATTCACCAAGCTCATTCTCGGCTCGTCTTTTTAAGAGAAAACGCTCAATAAAATCATTGTACTTTTTACAATATTCTTTCCAAGTAATAGGCTTTGATTTATCAAGTTGTAAAACTGAAAATAAAATGGTGTTATTTTTTTTCAAAGCGATTGGCTCCCATGATATTATTCCATCATCACTTGAAGCACTAAGGATCAATCCCGGCAAACCTGATAGCTTCCAAGGGCCAGCACCGACAGGAATTTCAGTTGTAAACCAAGCTGTGTATGCACGACCACGAAAGTAAGTGCTTGCTTTTCTACAATTATAGTTCAATATTGATTTGATATCAGGATATAATTTCCATTCCTGCAATGGTAAATATTCTGAAAGGATATATTCCTTATTAACTATGCTGGCTTCAGAGTATATAACATTTCGATTAGGAAATGATTGAACCCGCAGGACAGTATCTTTAGTCTTTTTGTAAATATTTGTGGGTGTGCTTGTAATATTTTTGTTTAAATCGATTTCGATATATTTAGTTTCATTGTATTTGCCATCAATTAAAAGGATTCCTTTATACTCTAAGGGAATGCTAATTTTAGTTTTTTGTAAGTACTCGATCATATATTGAGCACTTATGAAATTACATTCACTCAATAATATAATAATTGAGTATACTATTTTATTATATCTCATTATTAATAATAATTAGAACATAGAGGAATCCATTTAGTCTATTGCATTGCAAGCATTTCCATGGCTGAGTTATAAGCCCTATCGCAAGCTCTTTCACCTGCTGTCTCACACGAAACAAAAAGCCCCCCAGCTGATTCTGTTACAGAAAGGGTATAATAAGCAGTAGTAATCGTAATGGTACAGGAAATTCGACATAAATCAGATTTCGGTGTGGAGTTTCCGGTAGCAAAACCGAACATCATAAACAATATGACTGATAAAGTTTTCATATATAATTTTAAGGATTTTTATTAATAGGTTTAGTCAGCAATCATTATTGCATGGCAGCATTTACAACGCCAATTGCCGCTGCAGATGCTTTACCACAAGCTCTATCCATTGCAGTTTCTGCACTTACAAACCAGCCTCCAGCACATGCAGTAACTGTAACAGTTAAGGACATGCCGTTTGCTGAATAACTGGCGCTTGATTCACAACAAGCAGTAGCAAGATCATAATGTTTCAAACTGCGACTTTCAGAGTGTCCAAGGTTTTCGCCAACAACCATTAACACTAAAATAAACAAGAAGTTTTTCATAAAAATATTTTTTTTTTGTTAAAAAGTAAACACTTTTCTCCCCCCTTTAAGGCCACGAAAGGCATACCTCCCATTCAGGAGCGTACATTCCCATATCAATTGATTCGTTAATCAATCAATGCTAATGAAATAATCATCATCACCCTCTTTATTATAGTGCCTTGGGTATCAGGCACAGATAGTTGCAACTACCCATATCGATATTAAAGTCGTCCCGATAGCATCATCGAGGCCCGTCCCCGATAACATCATCGGGAACTGTTCCGATAGCATCACCGAAACTAATGCGCGAGCATTCTATCACAAAATATTTTTGTCTCTTATCCGGTTGCGCACCCGTATAATGCTAAAAAAGCAATCTGTAATAGTATATTATAAGTCAGGCACTTTTGCTTGACTGAGACTCCATGTTACAAAATCGAATACTTTGGAGGCTAAGTAAGTATGCAATTTTAATCGAAAAAGTTACGAAGGGAAAAATCAACACTTTAACTTCATGTGTATTACTAAAATAACTCAAGAAGCTCCTTTGAGCTTGAGTCTAAATTTTTGAAAAAAGAGGTGGTGTTAAAAAAAGAAAAAAAGGTAATTTGGTTGATACGATATATATTTTTCAAAAATTCATGCTGTGAATATACAATACAATACAATTTAACATATACAATACAATACAATTTAACATATAAATATTAATTTAATTTATATATATATGCAAATCAATATTTTAATAAATCTTGCTTTAGCCACAGGCGAAAAGATAACCTCGCTTTATTTAATGGCGAGGTTACTTTGCTGCTTTAAGCATGTGATGCCTGCACGAGCGCCCAATAAAGAAGGGATTGACCGTAAAACAATCAATCCCTTCATCAACAAAAAACGGAAATATAGATATGATTAATACAGAAAATTCAAAGCGGTAACATCATCACCATTAAATGGTCGGTTTTGACCGGAGCCAATACAGGAAAGCATAAAAGAATTAGCTGCATTAGTAGCTGTAGTAGGTGTGCCAGGTATATGAATAGCTCCTACGCCGCCATCGCCTTCATTGGTAGCTGCTCCGCCACAGGAAATAGCCCGATTGTAATAATCGGTATGACGAAATCCAATACAATGACCTATCTCATGAGCGATGATAGATGCCACGGTGTTGGTAGGTTGATTTCCAATAGCTCTGCTATTCACTTTTACTTGGCCATAAGGATTACCACCCGAAGGGAAGCCTGCTGACGCTAGGTAGCTTCCATTTCCTTTTACCAATTGGATATTGCCTCCAGAAGCTACTTTTTGGAATGTGATCTGAAGACCTTCGCTATTATATCTAGCTAATGCTTCGTTTAAAGCAGCTTCATAACTATCCGGTAAGCCACCACCACCTAATTTGATACTTACGGTGATCACCCTGGGCAGGCCTGTCACCAAGTTCGTCGTACGATACTGTTCTAAAGCAGGAATCTTGTGGTTTGGTAGTGATACCAACTCTGCTTCTGTAAGAAATATATCGCCTTCTACGATATATCCACCTTCAACTTTGTAAGAATCTTTGGCATTGAATCCAAGGTTAATGATTTTTGATTTGACCTCAGCTGAAATACCAGTGAGCTCCTCTTCGTTTGAATTAATCACCGCATCTTGTTGACATGATATCACGAACACGGCGAATAACAAAAAAACAATTTTGAAAAGTTTCATTTGATAAGTGTTATTAAGGTTAAAAAATATAATTTTACGACTGCTAATATAATATAACTATTGTACTGTACATATGGGTAATTATAAAAAATATAAAATTTTTATACTTTATTCAGCCCTTTCATTTATAATGTGTCGAACGCTGGTTTTATTGCCATTATACCAAATTTTAACTATTGGCGACCTTTTGGCCTGCGACACAATAGCGCCAAAATTTCTTATAAAAGACAGCTTTTATCTACTCGCTTATACATCACCTTTTGTATCATTAGTGACTGAAGATCTTTGGGTTACAGTCCATCATCAACGCGTAGGCTCCTTGAATATAGACCTCATCCGGCCTAAAAAAAAAATAGCTTCAAAAATAATTTTTAAAGAAAAGCCTAAGCTTATTATCCAACCTTATAAAATACCCCTATCCGAGCTAAACATCAGGAATCTCGATCATAGAATCAACCGAATCAATACACTGGCTTATTATTTTCCTTCACTGCTCGGTCAGGGTATTACCATTTCCGTCAAGGAATTTTTAATGGACACTACTGATATCGATCTGCGGAAAAATTATGTCCGATTACCCAATCAACCTACCATGGTGCAGGCACATGCATCTATCATGGCCACGATCATCGGGGGCCTCGGAAATAATGGCCCTGAATCAATAGGTGTAGCGCCTGCAGTAAGGCTTAGTTCCTCTAGTTTTAATCCTGCATTGCCAGATTCAGGAATATTTTATTCAAAATACGGAATTACCATACAAAATCATTCTTATGGTGATGATGTGTCCAATGAGTACGGAATAGCAGCTTTCGCTTATGATCAATCGGCTTATAGTGATACTGCCGTCTTGCATGTTTTTTCCAGTGGCAATCGAGGCAATATCACCTCTACCGCCGGCCGTTATCAGGGCATATCGGGTATGGCCAATCTCACAGGTGAATACAAATCTTCTAAAAACACGATAGCCGTAGGATCGATTAATAATAATAATCGCATTGACGCATTGAGTTCACGGGGGCCTACTTTTGATGGTAGAATTAAACCTGAGTTAGTAGCTTTGAGTATAGATGGCACATCGGGTGCGGCTGCATTAGTGTCAGGCACTGCAGCTTTAGTACAACAAGCATTTAAACTAAAGCATCAGGGGCTTTCACCATCTTCTTCATTAGTCAAAGCCATCTTGATTAATAGTGCTGAAGACTTGGGGGCTGCTGGACCTGATCATACCTATGGGTTTGGCAAACTGAATGCACTACAAGCAATAAGAACAGTGGAATCAGGTCGTTTTATTCAAGGGTCCATTTCTAAAAACAAGAGTTCTAGTCATATAATTCAAATACCGGACCAGATCAGGTCGTTCAAAATTACCTTGGTCTGGCATGAACGACCCGCGACAATACGCTCCTCTAAGGCTTTACTTCATGATCTTAATCTATGGGTATCTCGTGAAGCTGATCAAAAACTTTATTACCCATTGATCTTATCGGCTTTTCCGCACCTGGATTCGTTGTCGCAGAGAGCAATACCCGGAAGAGATAGCATAAATAATATTGAACAAATATGTATCTCGAATCCATCCCCTGGCAATTATGAAATCATAGTTTCAGGCAATGAAAGTGAAGAAATAGTATCCTTTACCTTGGTTTATGAATGGGAGGTCATGGATCATTTTGTCTGGAATTATCCTCTGCCTAACGAACGAATACGAGCCAGTGAATTAAATAATTTACAATGGCAATCCAGTTATGCGGATCACATGCAGGCACTTTTAGAATATAGTTATGATAGTATACGGTGGATACGGATCAAAGAAAATTTAAAAGCAACAGACCAATCCTTACAATGGTCTGCGCCCGATACCAATGCGTATATCCATCTAAGATGGACCTCTAAGAATCAATCCTATATCACTTCTTGTTTTCTACTTCAAGATTTGATTTTATCACCTGCATTTGTATGTGAAGATTCAGTGAGTCTTCAATGGGTTGCTTTGCCCGGAATAGACAGTTATAAAGTATATACGATACAAGATTTAGTCATGAAATCTTGGACCATAACCAAGGAATCTTTTACTACATTAACTCCGGTAAACTATGATCTAGTTTCGATCAGTCCCTTGATTAAAACACGTGAAGGACCGCGATATGCTTCCATTAATTATCGCAATCAGGGCATATTCTGTTATCTCAAAAAATTTTTAGCGCATAAGGTCACGGAAGCAGAAGCCAGCATTGACTTCCAACTCAGTACTATTCGGGGCGTTCAATCTATTCGTCTTGAGCGGTTAAGTGAGGGCAATCGGGTCCTGTTATTCGACCTCACTTCCCCCACAGCTTTGAACTATATTATTCCATCCCCTTTGACCCAGGGAGTAAATCAATTTATCTTAACGATTGTATTGCAACACGGTAAAACTATACAACAAACTTTAAATATCTATAGTCTTGGTGATCGTCCTATTAGTTTTTATCCCAATCCAGCTCGCTCAGGTCAACCATTGACTTACTGGTCTTTGCGAGATAAAGTATTGACCATGATATTGACAGACCTGTTGGGTCGGATAATAGATCGACAGGAATCGCTGATTTCGGGATCCTTAGACCTACCTTACGTTTTACCAGGAGTTTATAGCATTTCTTTCTGGGATAAAAAGATTTTGATAGGAACTGAAAAGCTGGTCGTTTATTAACCCTCTATTAAAGAAACTATTTGAATAGTAGAGTTTAGCAGCTAACTTCAAAGCCGATAACTTTTGGATAAAGTCCCTGCACAAAAGTTCGACACCCTACGGGGTCGTAAATTTATTAGGTTATTTCTTTTTATATAAGTAGCGTTCCATCCACACTACCTATTGTTTCTATTCTTACTAAGTAAGGTACTGGCTGGTCCTCCCTTGTGCATGAATATAAAACAGTAAGAAATAAAAGCGATAAGAATTTCATTGTATCACATTTTTACTAATTTTGTAGATCTTATTTTTCTTTCATCATTGATCAGGATAGAATATAATCCGGGGTTTAACCCATTAGTTTGTAGGCTAAATGCATTGAGGCCCTTTATTGTCTTTAAATCTTGCATCTGGCTTTATTGAAATGAGATTATCATGTTAATGTTAATTTCGGTTCTTAGCCGTTTTTAGTGGGTCAAAAACTATAACAAATTTTATTTTTTATTTTGCCTTACTTTTTTTTCCGCAAAAAAAGTAACAAAAAAACTCG